>JBNMQC010000204.1:0-4510 GCA_051277445.1 Bermanella sp.
TCAAGGTGGTGCGATTCTTTGCAAAGATAACGAAGATGAAGTGGCCAACCATAAATTAGTAACCGATGCGGTGCACACGATCGACGGTGCGTTGGTTTGTATGCAGATTTTACATACTGGTCGTTATGCCTATAACAATGAAGCGGTGGCACCTTCTGCGGTGAAATCACCTATTCACCCATTCCCCCCTAAAGAGCTGGATGCAGATGGCATCGAGCAGCAAATTCAAGACTTTGTGACCTGTGCGCTTTTGGCGCAACAAGCCGGTTACGATGGTGTTGAGATTATGGGCTCTGAAGGCTATTTCATTAATCAGTTTATCGTTAAGCGCACCAATAAACGCACCGATGAATGGGGTGGCAGTTATGAAAATCGTATTCGCTTAGCCAAAGAAGTGGTGCGCCGTACCCGTGAAGCGGTGGGTGAAAAATTCATTATTATTTTCCGTTTATCCATGCTGGACTTGGTTGAAGATGGCAGTACTTGGGATGAAATTGTTTACCTAGGGAAAGAAATCGAAAAATGCGGAGCCACCTTAATTAATACGGGTATTGGCTGGCATGAGGCCCGTGTGCCCACCATTGCTACCAGTGTGCCTCGTGCGGCGTTTGTGGAGGTGACCGCCCGCATGAAAAAAGAATTAAGTGTGCCTTTGATTACCACCAACCGCATCAATGACCCAGAAGTGGCCAATAGCATTATTGCTGAAGGACAAGCGGACATGGTGTCTATGGCGCGTCCTATGTTGGCGGATCCGTACTTTGTGACCAAAGCGGCGGCTGGCAAGGCGGATGAAATTAATACCTGTATCGGGTGTAACCAAGCGTGCTTGGACCATGTGTTCAGTGGTGGCGAGGTTTCATGCTTGGTGAATCCGTATGCGTGTAACGAAACCAAACTGATTCAACAGCCTGTTGAAAAAGTGAAAAAAATCGCGGTTGTCGGTGCAGGCCCGGCCGGTTTAGCCGCCGCGACAACCGCCGCCGAGCGTGGTCACGATGTGACACTGTTTGATAGCGCCAGTGAAATTGGTGGCCAGTTTAATATCGCTAAACAAGTGCCAGGCAAAGAAGAGTTTCACGAGACCATTCGTTACTTTAACAAGATGATTGAAAAAACCGGCGTTAAGTTGCAGCTCAATACTCGTGTGGATGCGCCTGCGCTGATTGCAGCGGGTTTTGATGATGTATTCTTAGCCACGGGTATCGTGCCGCGCACGCCTGAATTAGAAGGCATTGATCATCCTATGGTATTGAATTACCTAGATGTTTTACGTGATAAAAAAACCGTCGGCCAGCGTGTGGCGGTTATGGGAGCAGGGGGCATCGGCTTTGATGTGTCTGAGTATCTTACCCATGGTAAAACCAGCCCAAGCCTAAACAAAGATGAATTTATGAAAGAGTGGGGCGTGGATCTTTCGGTGACAAACCCAGGTGGTTTGGCCACAGATACGCAAGTGGAAGCATCGCCTCGTGAAGTATTTTTATTGCAGCGTAAAAAGTCAAAAGTGGGTGCTGGGTTAGGCAAAACCACGGGTTGGATTCATCGCACCACGCTTAAACATAAAAATGTGCAGATGATGAATAAAGTCAGCTACCTGAAGATAGATGATCAAGGTTTGCATATCGAAATGGACGGTAAACCAATGGTGTTAGCCGTAGACAACGTGATTGTTTGTGCTGGCCAAGACCCATTGCGTGAATTGCAGGTGCCTTTGCAAGAAGCGGGCATTGAGGTGCACTTGATTGGTGGAGCCGATAAAGCAACCGAGCTGGATGCCAAGCGCGCCATAAAACAAGGCACAGAACTGGCTGCTGTGATCTAAACGTTTCGCTGTTTCACCTGAACACCTCTGTCACAAATGTGCTGGGGTGTTTTTGTGTGTGCCTATCGGATTCAAAATGGCGAGGAATACCCAGTTTTAAACTCAATACTGTAAGCTTTATCACATCTTAGGCTGCGTAACTGGCCTACACTGAACTCAGATATTAACAGGTGACGTACATGGTCAGCATGGCGCTAGATTGGGTTCATCCTATTTCGAGTCACATCGAGACCTTGATTATTTTCAAGGACAATAAGGTGTCGCATGTTTTGGGGAAAGATCAAATGGATGCCTTGCTTGATTCTGATATGGGCTTGCCGGACATCACAGGCACGCAAAAGGCGGTGTATGTGCAGGCCAATCATGACTGGCTGATTAAAGCGTTGGTGTGTTGCACGATTCCGTTTGATGAAGACGGTTATTGTGAGCCGGATTGGCCTCTGCCTTTGCAGCGATTGTGTGATTCAGCGGGCCCAGGCCCAGACTTTGGTGCCGGTAGAATTCGTTTGGCCTGTCGAAGTCAGTGCCCTATATCTGGTTATAAGGCGAACCTGTGGGACCCTTCAACGGCTACATTTAGGGCCATTACAGAAGCTTTGGATGAGTCACAAGGGCGCTTGATGCATGAAGTCGCCAGCGACGAACCCAGCGCAGATGATGTGGCCAGTATTAAACGGACCTTGCGTAACGAAGAAGCGGCCTATCGAAATCAAGTTCAACAACTGCAACAAGCATTAGAGCAGCAAACTCTATTGAGTGAGCGTTTGACCGAGCAAGTGTCTGAGCTAAGCGCAAAGCGATCCTCTCTCGCCGAGCATGAGCTGCGCCAGCACAACGAACGCTTGAGTATGAAAATACGTGAGCTGCAATTGTCTATAGAAAAGCTCCGTGATGAGCCAGCGAGCAAAACCAATGCTGATGCATCCGAGCTCGAATCTGATGTCAGTATCGTTCAGCGCATGCAAGACAACGAGGTGATGAGTGTGGTGTTTCACCCCGGAGCTGGGCACATTAATTTGCACCCACATCAATTGCTGGATTATCTTGAAGACCCGATGGCCTATGCGGCCCATCATATTTCATTAAGTAAAGCCGATTACATGACGTGGCTAAAGCATCATGATGTGCCTCAGTGCGCTGTGTGCGACGCACCAATCAGTATTATTGGTGATCCCGCTATTTTTGATGAGCAGCTTGATATTTATTGTGAGCAACATAAACCACTTGAGTAAGTGCGTGGTTTATGGAGACTAGCGCTTTTATGTTGCGCTACTAGGCCATGAGACTTTCCCTTTCTACCTTTCCCAAACCCATCATCCAAGAAATAACACTGGATGCGCTTTGTGCATTGGATGTGTCATTGCACATTAAACGTGATGATTTAATCGATGCAACCGTCAGCGGCAATAAACGGTTTAAGCTGCATTATTATTTACAAGCATTTGAGCGGCAAAAAAATCAAACCTTAATTACGTTCGGTGGTGCTTTTAGCAATCATTTGCATGCCACCGCTTTTGTTGGTCAGCAGCTTGGTATACCTACTGTGGGCATTGTTCGAGCGGAGCCCCATGAGCTTCAACACCTTACTCCCACATTACAGGATTGCAAAAACTGGGGAATGGCACTTGAGCCCATTTCAAGAAGTGAATACAAGCTAAAACAGCAGTCTGAATACGTGCGTCAGATTGGCCTTAAATACTCGCAGCCATTATGGGTGCCAGAGGGTGGGGCGGGAGAATTAGGTGTGCAGGGTGCGCAACTTATTATGCAAGGGGTTGATCAGTCTGAATATGATGTGATTCTACTGGCATGCGGTACGGGGACGACTCTGGCGGGGGTTATTCGTGCGAGTGAGCCTCACATTAAGGTTATCGGTATTCCTGTTTTAAAGGGCGCAAAATGGATGCAGTGCGAGGTCGAGCAATACCTAGAGCCTAATATGACCAACTGGCAATTGGTGTTGGATTATCACTTCTCTGGGTACGCTAAATACAATGATGAGCTGTTGAATTTCATCAGCGATGTGAATGCTCAAACAGGTGTGCCGCTGGACCCTATTTACACAGGCAAGGCATTGTATGGATTAATTGATTTAATTCGCCATGGTGCAATTGCAAAAGGCAGTCGGGTGTTATTTATACACACAGGCGGGCTTCAAGGCACAAGGTCTTGAGGGGCATTCTCTGCGAGGAATGGAGTGCATTCCTCGCAGTATCACCAAGAATTAAGCGACTTCGCTGCTGCTTTCGTGGGCTTCATGAGTGCGGTTGCTGCGGTACTGAGCTGGGCTCATTCCCACGTATTTAATGAAAATACGATCCAGCGTGCGACGACCCGAGAAACCGATCTTCATGGCGATTTGCTCGATGCTTTGTTTGTTGTCCATTAACAAACTTTTTGCTTCTTCGATGCGTGAGTGCGTCAGAATCGATTTGAGTGATGTCCCTTCTTGTTGAAGGTGACGGTTCAAGGTGCGCGAGCTTATATGAAATAGCTCGGCCACTTCCTTTTGTGTGGCACTGAATTCAATACGGTTCTGCACAATAGCTTGACGAATACGATCGCTCAGCAATGCACGATTATTGATTTTCTCTGCCAGGTTTTTCACTTCTGTTTTTATCATCTTCATAATGTGTGGGTTTGCTTGATGAAGTTGCTTGTCAAGCCAGAAAGCAGGGTATACTG
>JBNMQC010000205.1:0-4486 GCA_051277445.1 Bermanella sp.
CTATAACCTTAAAACCGCTTTTTATTTAAGGGGTGCAGTACCGCCTCTGGTTTTAATCCTGCTAAGGCTTTGGCTTCTTCACTTCTTGGCAGAGCCATACACTTCTTGCAGGTACAGCCTAGTTTATGGCCATTTTTTTTGGTGGGTATGGCATCAAAATCCAGTATGAAGTCATTCGGGTAATCGAAAGCGGTATTCAGCGGCGAATTTTGAGGCGCCTTTGCTTGTTGAGTCAACGTGGGAATACCTGATTCCTTCCAAGTGATATTTTTTAGACTCTGATTAATTTGGATTTGTACCTGTTTTTCTTTTTCTTGGTCCATGTCAGTCGTCCTAACGTCATGCACAGTAGCTGCAACTTAGGCTATTTTGATGAAATTAGCTTGGTACTTTGGTATGGGATGCTGCGACCTAATACGCCGCTGTGTATAAAGTTTGAACGAGTTCAAATATTTATGGCGTAACCTGTCCCTTAAATAAATCAGCGCCCCTTTAAACAAAAAAGCCAGCTTAAATAAGCTGGCTTTTTTGTATGGCCATATAGCGGTTATTGTTCATGAGCCAACTGCAAGTGCTTCATGAACGTTTGCTTATCCACTTCTCCCACAATACGAAGATCTGCTAATTCTTTGCCTTGGCTGAAAAATAAAACAGCCGGAGGACCAAACAGGCCAAATTGATTGAGTAGGTTCAGTTGATCGTCTGTATTCTTCGTCATGTCCAGTTGAATAAATGACACATTTTGCATTTTCTGTTGGGTATCGGCTTGGCTGAATATTTCAGCCTCCATGATTTTGCAGGCAATGCACCAGTCAGCGTAGAAATCTAAAACCGCAATCTGCTGTTTGTTTGAAGCGTCTTGCAGTGCTTGGTTAAACTCGTTACTGCTGGTGATCATATTAGATGTATCATGAGCGACCGCCACTTGAGCTGAGCTGGTCTGGCTATTACCCAACTGAGAGGCACCAAGAGGCTGTAAGGGGTTTTTTTGACCAGAGGCTGCACCTAAGATCAATAGCGCACCATAAAAGCAAGTTATCAGACCTACAGCCTTGAATAAACGCGCCCAGCCTTGCGTACCTTGTTCGAATGCTCCAAGAAAGACACCGCTGCAAATCAATAGCGTGGCCCAAAGAGCCATGGTGACACCCGCAGGAACGATGCGTTCAAGCAACCAAATAGCCACACCTAATAACGCCACACCAAATACATTTTTCACCGCGTTCATCCAAACGCCTGCTTTTGGTAAGAAGCGGCTGCCACCGGTACCAATAAGCAACAACGGTAAGCCCATACCCAGACCCAGGGCTAGAAGAGCCGCACCGCCTAACAGGGCGTCACCTGTGGTGGATATGTAAACCAAGGTGCCTGCCAGTGGTGCGCTCACGCAAGGGCTTACGACTAAAGCCGACAGTACACCCATAATTGCAACGCTAAGCAGCTGACCGCCTTGCTGGTTTTGGTTAATGGAATTGAGTTTGTCCTGCAAGGCGCGTGGTAACTGCAGCTCGTAAAAACCGAACATAGACAAGGACAGAAGAACAAATACACCTGCAAATGAGCCAAGTACCCAAGGGCTTTGCAGATAGAGCTGAATGTTTGCCTTGGCACCAAAGTAACCCACAAGCACACCGGCACTGGCGTAAGCCATGGCCATGGCGATCACATAGGTCAGGGACATAACAAAGGCACGACGGGTGGTGATATTGCCTTGACCTACAATAATACTGGAAAGGATCGGAATCATCGGAAACACGCAAGGTGTAAAGGCAAGGCCAACACCAAGTGCAAAGAAAATTAGCATTTGCCAAGCGAGGCTACCGGATTGCAAAAGGGCTGTAATGGATGATACATCTTCAGCATCAACGGTATTAACATCCACCTTGGCAGCAGGGGTAAGCTCAACCATAGATATTTCACGTTTTTGAGGTGGGTAGCATAAGCCTGCCTCAGCGCAGCCTTGGAACCCAAGCGTCACCGGTGACGTGGAAGTGGTTTGAGCAAATAAAGTGGCTTGATGCTTAAATATTTTAACTAGCCCGAAATACTCATCTTCTTTTTCGATTGGTGTTTGTTCGGTGGTAAAAGGAATAGATTGGCCATCTTGTTTTAAGCTTAGGCGTGACAAATACAAATAGTAATGATCCGCAATATCAAAACGTACTTCTAGTTGTTCATCAGAAAAGCTAGCTTGGTAGCTAAATGCTTGATCTACCGGTAAAAACTCAGTGTCTTCAGCGTGACTAAAAGCACTGAAAGCGATTATGCTTAATAATACACTGAATGTAATAAAAGCCTGTTTCATTTGGATTACTCCGATTATTTGATACAGGCATGATAAATGTTGAATTGTTAAGGAATCCTTAAGATTCAAACGCCATACTAAAACCATAAAACAACGGATGCATAAAATGAAATTGCTAACGACGAATATGAATAAGCTATTACTTACGGTTGTTCTGCTGGCGAGTTTCCCCACTCATGCCGAGCAGTGGCTTAATAAATTTGATCTTAATCAATATAAAAACAAGGTTGTGTATTTAGACTTTTGGGCATCTTGGTGTGGTCCTTGTCGAAAATCGTTTCCTTGGTTGAATGAGATTCAGTCAAAATACGAAAAGGAAGGTTTAGTGGTCATTGGTATCAATCTTGATACAGAGCTCGATCAAGCCAAGCAGTTCTTAAAAGATGTGCCGGCTAATTTTCGGGTGTTCTCTGACCCGGATGGTAAATTGGCTGAACAATATAAATTAGTGGGCATGCCTAGCTCATTTGTCATTGATGGCAAAGGTAAAGTGCGTCACCGTCACGTTGGTTTTAAACAAAGCAATATCGATGAATATGAAAAAAGCATCGAATCCTTGTTAAAGAATCTTAAAAAATAAATATTAAACCGGAGGGTTTATGAAAATTATTATCTCATTACTGATCTTAAGTACGCTAAGTTTGTCAGGTTGCAGTTCTTTAGGTGTGAAGCCATGGGAAAGGGATATTCTGGCCCGTGACGATATGGCGTTAGATAACGCCCCTATGGACAGCGGCTTTGATGATCATATCTATTTTAGTAAAGAAGCGAGCAGTGGCGGTAAAAGTTTTGGTGGTGGTGGTTGTGGCTGTAACTAAATGCACAAAACCAACCCATCGCTTTATTTGAGGTAATTATGAATTCAAAACCTGTAAACACTAAAAAAAGTAAAAACATTCGCAACACCCTAGCCACAGCAACGGGCTGCCTTCTAGGTGTAACGGCTCAAGCGCAATCCGCCAATGATTGGGAAACCGATGTTTCGGTATTGATTTATAACGAGACCGATCGTGTCAGTGCATTTGAACCGGCCATCTCATTGAAAAAGACCTATGAAGACGACAGTGTCTTAGGGTTTAAATTGATCTATGACGCGTTGACCGGTGCCTCACATAATGGTGCGGCTGAAAGTGATGACGTGCAAACCTTTACCCGTCCAAGTGGTAAAGGCAGCTACGAGACCGCTGCTGGCGATGTCCCATTAGATGATACCTTTCGTGACTCTCGTGGCAGTTTCAGTGTGAACTATGAACAACCCATTGGTCGCTTTAATAAAATGATTTATGGCGGCAATATCTCTGCCGAGCACGACTTTACATCTATGAGCGGTAGCGCCACCTATTTGCATGATATGAATCAACGCAATACAACCTTAAGCTTTGGCGTGAGCTTTGAGTACGACGACATCACACCAGAAGGTGGCATTCCGGTTGCACTGAGTGAAATGAAAGCCAATACCCAAACTCAAGAGCGTGCTGGTGATGCAGATACCCGTACCATGAGTGAAGTGCTATTTGGTGTGACTCAGGTCATAGACCGCTACACACTGGTACAATTGAATTATGGCTACTCGCAAAGCAGTGGTTACCATTCTGACCCGTATAAGATTGTGTCTGTACTGGATAATAACGGTGATTTAGTTGCTGCGAATGGTTTAAATGGAACTTATATATACGAAAATCGTCCAGACAGCCGCACCAAGCAAAGCTTATACGGTAAAGTAAAGCGCTATATTGGCGGTGATGTGGCCGATATTTCATATCGTTATATGTGGGATGATTGGGATGTGGCGTCTCATACGATCGATACCCATTATCGTTTTAATATGAGTGATAGCTGGTATATTGAGCCTCACGTGCGTTATTACCAGCAACAAGAAGCGGAGTTTTACCGCTACAGCTTGAGTAATACAGAAGCAACACCTGAATACGTGACCGCCGATTACCGTTTAGGTGATATGACAGCAACGACCATCGGTGCGAAAGTCGGGTTTATGGCAGGGGGATATAAGAATAGTGTACGCCTAGAAATGTACCAACAATCGGGTGACGAAAGTCCGTCTGATGTGGATGCATTAATTCTGCAGTACAATATTAGTTTTTAATATCCATCGTAAAAATAAAGCGGCTTGTCCGCTTTATTTTTTATGCGTTTAGCATATTAATGAAAGATTTGATTAAT
>JBNMQC010000206.1:0-4460 GCA_051277445.1 Bermanella sp.
AGCGTGTGTTTTCCTTCCGTGATCAACACCATCGCTGGGATCCAAAAAGCCAACGTCCAGAACTTTGGAACATCTATAACGGTAAAGTAAACCAAGGAGAAAGCATTCGTGTTTTCCCAATCTCTAACTGGACTGAACTGGATATTTGGCAGTACATCTATTTAGAAAACATTGAAATTCCTGATCTTTACCTTTCTAAGAAACGCCCTGTTGTTGAGCGCGATGGCATGTTAATCATGGTTGATGATGAGCGCATGCCACTTAATGAGGGTGAAGTACCAGAAGAGAAAATGGTGCGCTTCCGTACCCTAGGTTGTTACCCGCTAACCGGTGCTGTTGAGTCCGAAGCGGCAACACTGCCAGACATTATTCAAGAGATGTTGCTCACCACAACCAGTGAGCGCCAAGGTCGCGCGATTGACCACGATTCATCAGGCTCCATGGAAAAGAAAAAGCAAGAGGGTTACTTCTAATGTCACATCAATCTGAATTAATTTCTGAAGATATTCTTGCTTACCTAAAGCAACACGAAAACAAAGAGCTGATGCGCTTCCTGACGTGCGGTAATGTTGACGACGGTAAAAGTACACTAATTGGCCGTCTACTTTACGATTCAAAAATGATTTTTGAAGATCAGCTCGCCGCCATTGAAAATGACAGCGTGAAGCACGGCACAACTGGTAATAAAATTGACCTTGCCTTGCTAGTTGACGGTTTAGCCGCTGAACGTGAACAAGGTATTACCATTGATGTAGCGTACCGCTATTTCTCCACAGAAAAGCGCAAGTTCATCATTGCCGATACGCCAGGGCACGAACAATACACTCGCAACATGGCAACCGGTGCGTCTACTTGTGATCTTGCTATTATTCTTGTAGATGCCCGTTATGGCGTACAAACTCAAACCAAGCGCCACACGTTTATCGCTTCTTTATTGGGTATCAAACACATCGTTGTCGCCATTAACAAAATGGATTTAATGGATTTCAGTGAAGCTAAGTTTGAAGAGATAAAAGCAGACTACTTGGCCTTTGGAGAAGAACTGGGCCTAGAGAATGTTCACTTTGTTCCACTGTCTGCTCTAGATGGTGACAACGTCGTAAACCGCTCCGAGAGAAGCCCATGGTACAAGGGCCAAACCCTAATGGAGATTTTGGAAACCGTTGAAATCAACGCAACCCGAAATCTTGAAAACTTCCGCTTCCCTGTACAGTACGTCAACCGCCCTAACCTAGATTTCCGTGGTTTCTGCGGCACTGTGGCATCCGGTATAGTTCGCCCAGGTGATGAGATCACTGCATTACCATCTGGTAAAACATCTAAGGTGAAGTCCATTGTTAACTTTGATGGCAACATGCAAGAAGCCTTCATCGATCAAGCGGTCACAATTACACTAGAAGATGAAATCGACATCAGCCGCGGCGATATGATTGTTAAAAGCAATGATAAGCCACAAACAAGTAATCAGCTCAATGCTGATATTGTTTGGATGAGCGAAGATGCCATGAAAGTCGGTAAGCAATACGATATGAAGTTTGCATCGACCCCTAACACAGGCACCTTCTCAAAAGTTCATCACCGTATTGACGTAAACACCCTTGAGAAGCATGACAGCAAAGAGCTGAAGCTAAACGAAATCGGCCTTTGTGAAATCACACTGAACAAAGCAGTGGCATTTGATGCTTACAAAAAGAATCGTGCAACCGGTGCATTCATCATTATTGACCGTTTAACAAACGTGACAGTCGGTGCTGGCATGATCGTTGGCAGCGCTGATAATAAAACGGGTGAAACCCTTACCGCGGTATCCAGCCAAGAGAAAGCCGATCGCTTTGATCAAAAACCGGCTTTCATTGTGTTAACCGGTAGCAATAAGCACGTGCTAGCAGGATCTTTAGATCGCAAGCTATTCACCCTAGGCAAATCAGCCGCACTTGTGAGCCGCGATGATCTTGGTGAAAACAACCCTGATGATATTGCCCGTATCATCAAGAACGCAGGTTTAATTGCGCTTTGCACATTTGAAACCTCAAACCCTGCCGATTTAATCATTGATGCGGATAAAACCACTATTGATGCCGCAATCGCAGAAATACAAGATAAAGGCATTATTTAACCTGTCATCTTGTTCAAAAAAACCTGCCTAGTGCAGGTTTTTTTTATGCCTGACACATTAAGCGTTTCCTTGACGCGTTTGGATAATAAATGTCCGAATTTACCCCTTTGTTATTAGTTTCACGCTGGTATTGTATGGCTAATAATAAAATGCACAATCACTCACATTTCTTTTGGCTGGCCAGATTTAGCATATCGGCGAAAGACGATCTCCCTTAATATCCGGCGATAATAACAACATGAATTGATATTTGGTGTCAGCAAAGGGCGTATAACGTCAAGACCTTAAGCTAGCAAACCTGACAATATTCGTTTTAACACACTAGGCAAACAATAATAAAAGGAGCCTATGAATGAAGCACACTATGATAAAAATAAGCGCACTTAGCGCAGGGATTCTGTCCGCAAGTGCAGTAATGGCAGGCGGTTTTGATAACTCCGATCGCTCTATGGATATATTATTTGGTGACAAAAATGTCATCACCAGTAGCTACGGCCAAACTTCAGTACCCATGGGCGGAACGATTGAACAAGGGGCTGGCTCTGGTAACACAGTGAAGTCTGGCGATGTCGTTGGTAGATTCATGCGCCCAGAAGTCGCATTTCGCTATAACCTTGCTGAAAACGTTACCTGCGCAGCTAAATACGAAAAACCATTTTATGCCAGTGTTGATTATGGCTCCGACGGTGTAGCTTATAACACCACCATTCTGACACCCAATGGTCAAAAGCCTGTGACTGAAACAGCACCAGCTATGACAGAGTATGACAGTGAATCCATGACCTTTGCCTGTGGTTACGATGTAAACCTATCATCTGGTAAGCTCACATTTCTTGCCGGCCCAAAACTTCAAGAAGTGACGGGTGGTTTCACCGAAGATTTATCTGCTGCGGACTTAGGACGTAACGATGATTTATCTGTTTCTATGGATGGAGGATTAGAAGTAGGCTATGTATTAGGTGCCGCTTACTCTATTCCTGAAATCGCACTTCGCGCATCTATTATCTACCACAGTCAAATTGACTATGACGCAAGTGGTAAGCTGACTGCGTTACTTCCTGGTAGCCTAGGAGCGGCAGGCGGTACTCCATTTACGACAGATGCAACTGCAAAAACCTTCACTCCACAAATGGTTGAAATAAAATTACAATCTGGTGTAGCTGAAAACACCTTGGCATCTCTTAAACTTCGCTGGTCAGAATACAGTAAGCTCGGCGAGCTAGACATTCAAGGCGATGAAAATACTATTGTTGCAGGTCGTACTTTAGCTTCATGGAATGAGCTTGCAACTAACGGTACCAATGCTGATTTTGGCTTAACTGGTGAAAATGCTCTTAGCAACGTACTCGTACCTTTATACTCTCCTACTGTCAGTATGTTTTCGAATGATACTCTGGACTACAACTTGGGACTTGGTCACCGTTTAAATGACAAGCTTTCATTAGGTGCCAGCTTCTCCGGAAGTATTAAACTAGGTGGTAAGGATGCAGACACTCCACTTGGGGCGGACTCGACTAGCTTACGCTTACCGGGTGATACCTCTCATACCCTGTCCTTTGGTGGTGAGTATTCTGTTCTACCAGGTTTAAAAGTGAATGGCGGCCTTGGCTATACATTTGTTAATGCCTACGTCGTTCAAGAGAAAGATGATTCTTTTAAAGCTGAATTCGATAAGACTGAAGCAACAAGTTTCCAGCTAGGTCTTGCTTACGAGATTTAAAGAACGAAACCTGAACATAAAAAAACCGGCGAAAGCCGGTTTTTTTATGTTTGGAATATTATTTCAACATTAACAATAAATCTTGCAGGTGCTCCGCTGCCTCTTTACCCAATGTCGTAAGATAACCACCATCAGCCTGTGTCACCAAGCCCTTCTCATATAAGCGCTGTGTGGCTGCGACATCCTCAGCAGAGGCATCAGAAGCATGAACCTTCAATCCTTCCTGGTAGGTTGCCTGATTAAATAGAGAGAGAATGTTCAGTTCTTGCGCTGTGGTATCAGTCAATTGCATATACACCTTCTTTTTATTATTAGAGCTAAGCTATCAATATAGGCCTTGTGCTTGATGCTTACCAGAAGAAATTCAAGGACTCATGTAAGCAGTTCAATATAATCACGTAAACAACACTCGTTACAAACAGAGACTCAGATTACATGCCACTCACCAAATATCACTATTTTCATTCACGCCTAACCCTACCCCACTAGCATGGATTCAGTGCTGCTCGGGGCCAGAGCTCGGCACTGAGACGTATACGGCAAAGCCTTCGTGACTTTTGAGCGCTCAAAAGAAAACACACCCAAAAAACCAACCGAGCAGCGATTCAAGTAACCTTCGTTGGC
>JBNMQC010000207.1:0-4454 GCA_051277445.1 Bermanella sp.
CTTTCTCTCGCGTGTTCCATTCATTTAGCATTTCATGGGAAGGCAGACAACCAATTAAACCTGGGTGAATTAAACCTGCAAACTCAACACCTGGTATATGACGGGAGCTAGTAAACATGCCTTTAAAATCCCAAATGGATTTTTGCGCTTCAGGAAAATGCTCGGTTAAAAAGCCACCTCCATTTTGTTTGGAAAAGAAGCCATTAAAACCCCATTGACTGTCTTCAAAGGTGCCAATATCTAAGATATCCACTTCTAACAAGTCACCAGGCTCTGCCCCTTCAATGCCTACTGGGCCGGATAGAAAGTGCACCTTGGTTAAGTCCACATCCCGTACATCGTCTGCGCAATCATTATTTGCGATTTGTCCACCGGTCCAGTCCACGCACTCAATGATGAAATCGTCACCGGGCTTCACCTTCTCTACCATGGGTATATCTGGGTGCCAGCGGTTGTGAATTTTATCATTTTCGTAGGGTGATCCTTTTAGGTCTACTTTTATGATGGTATCAGTCATGTAAGGCTCCTTAATTTCACCTAGTTTTTAAACGGTTTTAATTGATGTGAATTTATACCGAGAGGTATTGTTTAATTTTTTCTTGGTCGACGTTTTCACGCAGATCCTCGTGAATGAACTGCCCTTTATCGATCACGATAATGCGATCGGCCACCGCCATGGTGAAACTCAAAACTTGCTCTGAAACAATAATGGTAATGTCACGCATTTTTTTAATTTCGTTCAGTACATTGGCAATGTCTTTAATAATTGAGGGCTGAATGCCTTCTGTAGGTTCATCTAGCAATAACACCTTTGGATTGGTTACCAATGCACGGGCGATGGCTAACTGTTGCTGCTGACCACCTGATAGGTTTCCCCCTTTACGATGACGCATGTCAAATAACACAGGAAATAATGCATAAATTTCATCCGGTATTTTTTTCAACTTGGAAACCTCCATTCCCGTTTCAATGTTTTCTTGTACGGTTAAAGAAGGAAAAATCATACGACCTTGAGGCACATAGGCGATGCCATTTTCAACGCGCTGATAACTTTCACAGTCGGTCACGTCCACACCATCCACATTGATGGAACCACCTGAGCTGGGTAACACACCAATCAGGGATTTAAACAATGTGGTTTTACCCATGCCATTACGCCCCATAATGGCCAGGGTTTCGTTTTTAGGGACTGAAAAGTCAAGGCCATGAATCACTTCACTCTGGCCATAACTGACTTTTAAATCTGAAACATTTAGCATAATTTCACCTTTAATATTGGATAGAAAAAGAAACCATTAGTGTCCGAGGTACACCTCAATTACTTTTGGATCGTTCTGCACCTTCTCCATATCCCCTGTCGCCAAAATCTTGCCTTGGTGAAGCACAGTCACTTTATGAGCAATCTGCGCAACAAATTCCATATCATGTTCAATCACCAGCACAGAGCGGCCCTGACTGATTTTATTAAGCAGTACGGCAGTTTGTTCGCGTTCTTTCACACTCATCCCAGCCACTGGCTCATCCAGCATTAATAATTGAGGGTCTTGAATCAGCAACATACCTATCTCAAGCCATTGTTTTTGACCGTGACTGAGCAAGCCAGCTTCCATATCCAGTACATCTTCAAGCATAATTTCTTTGGCGATTTCATGAATTTTTTCAAGAACCTTCGCTGTGCGCTTGAAGAATAACGAACCAAACACTCCGCGACCTTCTGGATATGAAACCTCTAGATTTTCAAGAACCGATAAGTTTTCATAAATGGATGGGGTTTGAAATTTACGGCCCACACCGGCTCGCACAATCGAGTGTTCATTCAACGTGGTTAGCTCTTTATTTAAGAATTTAATGCTGCCGGAAGTAGCTTTGGTTTTTCCGCAGATCAAATCCAGAACGGTGGTTTTACCCGCACCATTTGGACCAATTACCACATGTAGCTCATTGCGATCTAAATAGAAGTTCAAATTATCCACCGCTTTAAAGCCGTCAAATGAAACTGTCAGTTCTTCGATAGCAAGGGTGTAATCGGTGTTGGTTGACATATTCATAATTGGCTCCTAAAAAAACGTGAACAAGGCGTAAATATTTTCATTAGCTTTGCTCCTGTACTTTTTTGCTGAAAACCGTTTTTTGAACTTTACCTATAGCATTTTTGATAAACGCTAGACGGTCTGTGATGTGGTGGCCGTAATCATTCCAAAGACCGGCCAAACCATTTGGAAAGAACATGACTACGGCAATGAATAAGCCGCCCATCAAGAACAACCAAAGTTCAGGGAAGGATTCAGAGAAGGTGGTTTTACCAAAGTTGATTAATAATGTGCCGTATACCGCACCAATTAAAGACATTCGGCCACCAATGGCAGCGAATATCACCATCTCAATCGACGGAACGATACCCACAAAAGACGGGGACATGAAACCCACTTGTAAGGTAAACATAGCGCCACCAATGGCAGACACAAGAGCAGCAAAGCAGAAAATGAATATCTTAAAGTTACCCACATCATAGCCAGAAAAGCGTACGCGATCTTCTTTATCGCGAATGGCCAATAATAAGTGGCCAAATTTACTGGCTAGAATTAGGCGTGAAACAATAATCACGGCCAATAGCAAGCCAGCATTGATGTAATAGAAAAGGTATTTGGCACTATCGGATGTGATATCCCAACCGTTTAATGTACGCAAATCAGTAATACCGTTAATACCGCCGGTAAAGCCCTGCTGACCGACAATTAATACCGTCAAGATCACCGCAATGACTTGCGTAATAATGGCAAAATAAACACCGCCCACACGACGCTTAAACATGGCTGCACCAATGATGTAAGCAAACAAGGCAGGTATGGTTAAGATAGCAATAATCGTAAAAGTAAAACTGGTGAACGGTTCCCAAAACCAAGGCAACTCAGTGAGCTGATTCCAATCCATAAAATCAGGAATCCCTGGCGTTGACTGAATCGCAGTATTTTCAGGAGACGAGGCCTCTAGCTTTAAGAACATGGCCATGCCATAGCCGCCTAAACCAAAGAAGATCCCCTGACCTAAGCTCAACGTACCACCATACCCCCAGAGCAAAACCAAACTGACCGCTGCAAAAGCGTACGTAAGATACTTACCTACTAGGTTCAAGCGAAATGCATCTAAAAATAAAGGAAAGACAATTAATATAATGGCCGATAGGATGAGCAAAGCGGCCATGCCGTTTTTGCCTCCTAATATTTTTTCATATACAAAATTCATAACACACTCCACAACATTCAAATAACGATTAATCCATGTTTATCTATAGGGTTTTCAAACCGTTCGCCTTAGCGGCGAACTTTGCTAGCAAATAACCCCTCAGGCTTAAACATTAAAATCAGAACCAGTGCGAACAAGGTATATACCTTCGCCATTGAGCCACTAATAAAGAATTCAAGAATGGACTGGGCTTGTGCAATAGAGAATGCTGATGCAATGGTGCCAAACAGGCTTGCCGCACCACCGAATACAACCACCATGAAGGTATCAACAATATAAAGTGTGCCGGTGGTTGGGCCGGTTGAAGCAATGGTGGTAAACGCAGCGCCAGCAATACCGGCGATACCACAACCTAATGCGAACGTGTAACGGTCTACTTTTTTCGTGTTAATACCGACCGCACCACTCATTTCACGATTTTGTGTTGTGGCTCGAACACGTAGACCCCAGTTCGATTTAAACATGAGATAAAACACGCCGAGTGTGACCACAAACGTCAGCCCCAAAACAAACATGCCATTAATGGGAATATCGATCATTTCTGTTGGCTGAAAAGAGCCCATCAACCAATCAGGTAAAGTAGGACTCACCTCTCTGGCACCAAATACCGAGCGGAAAGTTTGCTGCATAATGAGGCTTAAACCCCAAGTAGCTAATAAGGTATCAAGCGGTCTTGAATAGAGGTGACGTATTAAAATAAATTCGGCGAGATAACCCAGCGCCCCGGCCACTAAGAAAGCCACCACAATAGAAAGAATAAAGTAATAAGGTAAGAAGGAGGGGAAATAAGTTTCCGTTAAGGTGGACATAAAGTAAGTGGTATACGCACCCACTGCCATGAATTCACCATGGGCCATGTTGATCACGCCCATTTGTCCAAAAATAATCGCTAAGCCTAATGCCATCAATAACAGTACGCTGAACAAGCTAATGCCAGCGAAGCCTTGCATGGCGAATATCGCACCCAGTTCGCTATATGTATAACCGTCCATTTTAATTCCTCAGATCAGTTTCCCAGCGCTTTGAAACTGGGGTGTGAAAACGTTTCATTTACATTTGTGAGCTTTAATTTTTTGATTCGAAATGGATGTGCAAACCTCCTTGTTTGCACTACTCAATTAAATGTGAGATTCCCTATATGATATTGTGATTATTGATAACCTTTAGGGAACGGATCCGGCTCAAGTAATTCAGATGTGTATACCACTTCT
>JBNMQC010000208.1:0-4437 GCA_051277445.1 Bermanella sp.
GTTCCGCTCGTCATATGAGCTGATGATCCCATAAAGAACAACATCGGAATTGAGAACAGTGTGTTTGTCCTAGATGCTAGGCCAGCTTTTGGTGCCGCCGCCGCTGCTTCTGGCAACGCTTCACCACCCTGAGCAACTTGCGTCGCAGATGCGATCACAATTTTTTGATTAGGCCAGATAATCATCCAAACATTTAGGAACATCAATGTACCTAAGGTTGCGCCGATCATAATATCTATGGATGCATATACGCCGAGTTTTGCAAGTAACCAACAACCCGAAAGGAAAGTTAGCATCGCAGCCCATCGAAACCACCAAAGTGCCCGGGGCACGAGCTTCTGAATAGCGCCGGATCGATGAGAATCCTCTGCTTCTTTGAAGTATTCAGTCTGTATAAAATTGAAATAGTAAAGAATACCTATCCAAGTTATACCGGCAAGAAAGTGTCCCCATCTAAACAGATAGTCCAACCCGCCACTGGTAAACAACGCTATGTCCATGTGTGCCCCCTTAAAGGAAATTCGCTGGGCTTGTATACCCTAATTTGGGTATTGCTTAACCCTATGATTATTATGGAATTACTATACATATTTTTCGTACGCCGATGTTAACATTGAATTTTTTTAAAAACTATCGCGCTGAAGGATGATCATGAAGACTTTTCTCAAGACCTGCCCCCATTAGCGCTATAAAATTATCTCTGAAAAACTTCTGCTGGCCTTCATCCGATACGTCAACGAGAGAATCATTAAAGCGCTTCAACGGATTCCGACCACCCTCGACATGCGGGAAATCTGACGAAAATAACAGCATCTCAGGACCGGAATTTTGAATTATCCAGCCGGTATTCTCATGCGGGTAAGGGGTCGCTTTAAACTGACGCTGAGCAATTTCACTGGGTTTTGCCGACAACTTCTGCAGCCGCTCTTCGCCTTTGCGAAAAGCACCGAAACTCGCATCCATAAATTGCAGCCAGCTAGGCACCCAGGAAGCACCCAGTTCGATCGCGCCAAACTGCAATTTGGGGAATCGATCGCAAACGCCATCCATGATCAACATTGACATCGTCTGCCACAACGCCAGGGGTATCGACATAAAACTAGTCGACGTAAAGTTTTCATCGCCACCATGGAAATCACGCACGACAGGTAAGCCATTGTTTGAATAGGCAGCGTTCATTTTTTCTTCCCCACCAACATGAAATAAAATGGGTATCCCTGCTTCTTGCGCGATCGACCAGAGACGGTCGAAGCCAACATGTGAAGGACTGTGTCCACTCGGACAGCGAGAGGGAATCACCAGCGCTTTACAACCCATCTTGATGGCTTCTGCTGCAATCGTTGACGCGGCCTCAATATCAGCCAAAGGAACATAACCTGTACCGAGTAGACGAGCATCCACACTACAAAAATCGATCATCATGCGGTTGTGTGCGCGCGCCGTTTCCAGCGCCAAGTCAATATCGCCCGAATGTTCGAGACCGTAATTACTCAGCGCTGTCGTGGTAAATACGAGCTGACTCGTAAAACCCAACAAATCTAAAGCTTTTGGGCGGTCTGCATTATCAAATGCTCCCAGCGCCGAATGATTTTTACGCAACAGGATATTCGCTTCATCACCGGCTCTGAATTCTGCATCCGCTTGAAGTTCCCGCGCATCCTTTGCCCATTGTATTTCATAGTCCGCAGGCGCTGTTTTCTGACTGAATTCTGCCAACACCGATTTAGGCAGATACTGTTCTAACGTCCCAGGAAGCTCCATGATATGCGAATCAGCATCATGAACCGTTCTGTTCTCTACGTAGGGCATACATTTCTCCGAATTGGTCAATATTCGATTACGCGTTGATTTACTTAACATACTCCAGTTGGCTCGTTGAAAAAAGTGGTTAGTCTTAAGATAGCTATGCAGCAAAAGATCGCCGTTGGTATATCGGAGCACTCAGCTGACAAGAACTGAGTTACCTCTTCTGGCAAGCGATTACCTCCCTACCAAGTTTATTGAGCCATCGCAGCTGCTTTCCAAGCTAAAAAGTCATGCTTGACTGTTTTATTGAAATTGCTATTGTGGTGTTAATTGCCTGTTAGATGGTGCAACGATGTCATCACAACTTGACGTAATTCCGAATTGCAGCGGTGGACACGAACCGCAAAACGAAGAGTTTTCCTATTGGGTCGATGAAAATCAAAATGCCTGCATCGAGGGCGTTATTCCCGCCAACCTCACTGGGACTTTCTTTCGAAACGGACCGGGCCGATTAAAACTTGATAAGGACAAATTTGGCCATTGGTTCGACGGCGATGGGATGCTCTGTGCATTCACGTTTCAAAATGGCAGAGTCCACTTCAAAAACCGATTTGTACGCACACCCAAGTATGTAAAGGAAAGCCAAACCGGCAGAATTGAATACCGCGGCTTCGGCACACAGCGCCCGGGAGGGATTCTGGCGAATATTCTTCGACCGCCAGCGAATCCGGCTAATACAAACTCTGTTTATCACGGCGGGTTACTACTTGCTCTAAACGAAGGTGGTAAACCTTACTCTCTTGATCCATCAAACCTACATACCTATGGCGAGTACACCTATGACGGCGAGTTAACACCGGCAATGGTATTTAGCGCCCACGGTAAAATCGATCCCACATCGGGTGACTACTACAATTTTGGCGCGGGTTTAGACTTTGGCAGATCCGGAGCCAAAGCAAAGATAAATACTTATCGGGTTTCAGCTGAAGGGAAAATGGTCAGTAAAGGCGCAATTAAACTTGAGACTTTCCCTTTCTGTCATGATTTTGTTATTACCGATAGATACGGTATCTATTTCATTAATTCCATCGTAACCGAAGGTATTATGGATGTAATTCTTGGCCGTGCAACGATTGCAGACTGCATCAGTTATAAAAAGGATCAGCCGATGCAGGTCATCGTCGTTGACCTAGCAACCCATGAGGAAGTGCAAAGATTCGTAACGGATGATGGCGCTATTATCCACTTTGGCAATGCATGGCAAATGGGTAACGAACTGATCGTTGACGGTATGTACGCAGATAATTTTGATGCTAACGAAGGTCTTAAGGATGTAACGAGCATTGAAAATTTTGCAGGCGGGAAGTACCGCCGCTATTTCTTAAATTTAAATAACGGGAAAATCCGTTGGGAGTCCGTTACCGATACTGAGAGCGAGTTCCCAACGTTTAACCCCCTTTTGGTTGGCAGACAAAATGACCTTACCTTCACAGCATGTTCAGTCGATAATGGTCATGCCAGTTTTTACAATGCTATCCAATCGACAAACCAAGCAGGGGATCAAAATTTAGTCACTCTTGAACCAGGCTACTATGGATCTGAACCGCTATTTGCCCTTGCTAGTGATAGCAATGAAGAAGAGGACGGCTACGTATTAGAGTTGATTTACAATGCGTTCAGCCAGTGCACCGAACTACATATATTGGAAGCTGCGGATATAAAAAACACCATTGCTTGCGTAAAGTTACCACATCATATTCCGCATCAGTTCCATGGCTTTTTCACCCGCGAAATATTACTGAAGCCCTGACGGGCTCAACGCATCAATCTCATGTCCCAAACGCCGGGAAAGCTTTTTGTTCAAATAGGCAATATCACTTTTGTCTAGTCCCGCTGCAGCACAATAGCCCGCTACAAATCGACTTAGCCCATAGGATAATAAGATTTTTTGGTCGTCTTCAACGCCTAACAGGTTTATTAGGTTTCGCTTACGGCGCCATAGACTCAAGGGTTTAGACTTGAAAGACAGCCCGGAAATGTCAACCAATGCATATTCGCCTGTATCATCCATTAAGACATTACCAAGATGAATGCCCCGAAACATAACACCCTTACGATGAAGCTCGGCGAGATACTTTTCTAGACCTTGCAACGCCACGCCGTTTTCTTCCGCATGCCACATGCGAAGATCTTTACCGGGGATACGATCATAGACGACAAGATACATTTTTCTTGGCGCACAATAGGCAACGCGTTTAGTCAAAGGTGCGATGACCTGTAATTTTCTTAGCAGCACGCCATTGTCTGCAAATACTTTTGCTTTAGGAAAAATGGTCGATGTTGACAATCGGTTTTTTGGGTAAAAAAACTTTATAATTTCACCCGCGTCAGTCTGAAGCAGATTAGGGTACTGCTCAGTGCCCATCAGCAATTCGTTATCCGCAATAATTTCTTGGATCTGCTGTGTCGTTAGTTGCTCCACGTGTTTCCTTATTGACTGATATTGCGCGTAAATGTCGGGCTGATCATGGGGTTTGTGACGCGACAAAACCATCTCTGTGATGCAATCATGAGCACAAACATGAGTAAGGTCATGAACAAGGCCAAACATAGGACGTTGCATAAACGATACTCAATCTTGCGTTCAATCAGCCAACTGTTTCAAACGGTATAAAATTGCACCGCCGTCAA
>JBNMQC010000209.1:0-4417 GCA_051277445.1 Bermanella sp.
CAGGCTGTGTGTTGGCAAATCGTCTGAGTGAAGATGCCGACAAGCGTGTACTGTTAATTGAAACCGGCGGAAGTGATCGCAGCATTTTTATTCAAATGCCAACGGCTCTGTCCATTCCCATGAGCACCAATAAATACGCCTGGCAGTTTCATACTGACCCTGAGCCGTATTTGGATAACCGCGAAATGCATTGCCCAAGAGGCAAGGTGCTGGGTGGTTCATCCTCCATAAACGGTATGGTCTATGTGCGCGGTCATGCCCGTGACTTTGACGAATGGGCTGAGCAAGGGGCGAAAGACTGGGATTACGCGAACTGCTTGCCGTATTTTAAAAAGGCCGAAACCTGGGCATTTGGTGGTGACGAGTATCGTGGTGATACCGGCCCACTGGCCACGAATAATGGCAATAATATGCAAAACCCCTTGTATAAAGCCTTCATCGAAGCGGGTCAACAAGCCGGTTATGACTTCACCGCGGATTATAACGGTCGCCAACAAGAAGGGTTTGGCCCCATGCACATGACGGTTAAAAACGGCGTGCGCTGGTCAACCGCCAATGCGTATTTGCGCCCCGCCATGAAGCGAGGCAATCTAACGGTCATGACCCATGCCCTTGTGCATAAAGTGTTATTAGACGGCAAGCGTGCGGTGGGTGTGCGAGTTGAGCACAAAGGAAGTGAGCAAAATATAACGGCTAAACAAGAGGTGATTTTGTCAGCGGGCTCTATTGGTTCGCCACATATTTTGCAGTTATCAGGAATCGGTGCGGCCGGTGTATTGAAAGGAGCAGGCATCGATGTGCAGCATGAACTGCCAGGCGTGGGTGAAAACTTACAGGATCACCTTGAGTTTTATTTTCAATTTAAATGTAAGCAGCCCATTACGCTAAATAGTAAATTAGGTTTGTGGGACAAATTTTTAATCGGTAGTCGCTGGTTGTTCACACGTAAAGGGTTAGGCGCAACCAATCACTTTGAATCTTGTGGGTTTATTCGCTCCAAAGCCGGTATTGAATGGCCAGATCTGCAGTACCACTTTTTGCCAGCCGCCATGCGTTATGACGGTAAGGTTGCGTTTGATGGGCATGGTTTTCAGGTTCACATTGGGCACAACAAACCAAAGAGTCGTGGCCGCGTTCATGTGCGCAGTAGCAGCCCCCATGACCACCCGTCTATACAGTTTAATTACTTGCAAAGCGAAGCGGATCGGGAGGGCTTCCGTGACTGCGTGAAGTTAACCCGTGAGATTATTAATCAGCCTGCGTTTGATGAATACCGTGACGGTGAAATTCAACCAGGTGAAGCGGTGCAAACCGATGAACAAATTGATGAGTTTGTCCGCAGTGCCGTTGAAAGTGCTTATCACCCATCGTGCTCATGTCGTATGGGTGAAGACGACATGGCCGTGGTGGACAGTGAAACAAGAGTACGGGGTATTGCAGGGTTAAGGGTGGTGGATTCCTCCATATTTCCAACCATTCCAAATGGTAACTTAAACGCCCCGACCATTATGGTGGCTGAGCGAGCTGCGGATATGATTCGTGGTCGCCCAATGGCTTCGCCCTCTGATGCCACTGTTGGAATGGACCCAAACTGGCAGCAACGCCAGCGTCCCAATGTGGCTAAGTCATAACGAACGATTTTAACCGAGAAAAAGCAGGCTTAACGAACACTTAACCTGCTCTAATAACTAACCGGAGAAAAAAGCATGAAGATATTTCGTAATATAGTAGCAACGGCATTGGCCTTTGTGGCGTCCGTCAGTCTGGCTGGCCAATGTGAGAAAGTCCGTTTTTCTGATGTGGGCTGGACCGACATCACCGCCACCACCGCATTAAGTTCTGTTGTATTGAAAGGACTTGGTTATGAAACCAGCACGCAAATGTTGTCTGTGCCGGTGACATACAAATCATTAGAAAATGGCGACATCGATGTTTTTCTAGGTAACTGGATGCCAACCATGGAAGGGGATATTCGCCCTTATCTAGATCGCGGCACAGTAGAAAGCCTAAAGACCAATCTAACAGGGGCTAAGTACACCTTAGCGGTACCTAAATATGTGTACGATGCAGGCGTGAAAAGTTTTGCGGATATTGCAAAATTCGCCGATAACTTTGATGAAAAAATTTATGGTATTGAGCCTGGCAATGATGGTAACCGTTTGATTCAAGACATGATCGACCAAAATGCGTTTGGCTTGAAAGGTTTTGAAGTGGTTGAATCCAGTGAAGCGGGTATGTTGTCACAGCTAAAACGTAACGTGCGTCGTGATAAGTGGATCGTTTTTCTTGGTTGGGAGCCACACCCAATGAACAGCAACTTTGAAATTGCTTACCTAACAGGCGGTGATGATTTCTTCGGCCCTGACTTAGGCGGCGCTAGCGTAATGACGAATGTGCGTAAAGGCTACACTCAAGAATGCCCAAATGTTGGCCGTTTCCTAAACAACTTAGAATTCACTTTGATGCTTGAAAATGAAGTGATGAAAGCGATTTTAGATGATAAGAAAAAGCCAGAAGACGCTGCGCGTAGCTGGTTGAAAGCAAACCCTGCGGTACTCGACACTTGGTTGAAAGGTGTAAAAACCCTAGATGGCAAGCCTGGCGTAGCCGCGGTAAAAGCCTCTTTATAATAATTGTTAGGTGGCTGTGCAGAGCAATGCGCAGCTGAGATACGTTTATTTTATTTCTGAAATTCGACGAATTTCTAAATCATAACAGGCTGTGTTGTCGTATTTGACGCAGCCATGACCAGGAGCTGACTGCAACAGTGGTCAGCTACCATTTAAGCTATGGAAAATTACAAACTACCTCTCGGTGAATACATCGAGCTTTTCTTTGATTGGTTAGTGGGCGTAGCCGCTGGCTTTTTCGATGCCGTCTCTATGTCATTGGAGTGGCTCATTACGTCGTTTACGGATGTGTTGCTCTGGCTACCACCTGTACTATTTATTGCGCTACTGGGTGTCTTCGCGCTTTGGTTGCATCGCTCATGGGGATTGTTGGTATTTGTGGTCGCATCCCTTTTGTTGATCTGGAATCTAGGCTACTGGGAAGAGATGATGCAAACCCTTTCCTTAGTGCTTTTTGCCACGGTTTTTTGCGTACTACTGGCATTACCTTTAGGTATTTATGCGGCGCACCATCCATGGATGTATACCATGCTGCGACCCATTCTTGATTTAATGCAAACCGTGCCGCCGTTTGTATATCTCATTCCTACTTTAACCTTGTTTGGTTTAGGCGTAGTGCCCGGTTTAATCTCGACCATTATTTTTGCCATAGCGGCACCCGTGCGACTGACCTATCTGGGTATCTCGGCGGTACCAAAAGAATTGGTCGAAGCGGGTCAATCCTTTGGGGCGACACATCGCCAACTCTTGTGGCGTATTGAATTGCCTGCTGCGGCCTCAAGTATTGCGGCGGGCATTACCCAATGCATCATGTTGTCACTGTCTATGGTGGTGATTGCGGCATTGGTTGGAGCGGATGGTTTAGGTAAGCCGGTTGTTCGTGCGTTAAATACCGTGGATATCGCCTCAGGGTTTGAAGCCGGGCTGGCCATTGTTTTACTGGCCATTGTGTTGGACCGTTTGTTTAAGCAACCAGAGGCCGTGAAGTAACATGATCGAAATTAAAAATCTGGATGTGGTATTCGGTAAAAAACCCGAGGTTGCATTGCCCTTGCTGGATCAAGGTATGGACCGCGAACACATTCGTAATGAAACCGGTTTAGTTGTTGGCGTTAAAGATGCGTCATTGAAAGTAGGGCGTGGTGAAATCTGCGTACTAATGGGACTGTCAGGCTCCGGCAAGTCCAGTTTATTGCGCTGTATTAATGGTCTTAATCCGGTTGCACGCGGTGAGATTCTGATTGAACGTGATGGTCAAATGGTGGACTTTGTCGGCTGTGATGCGGTGACTCGCCGTGAAATATGCCAGCGGGATATCTCCATGGTATTTCAAAAGTTTGCACTCATGCCATGGCTTACGGTAGAAGAAAACGTGGCTATGCCGTTGGAGATTCAAGGGCTTGATAAGGCGGAAATTAAGCGTCGAACTCAAGAGCAGCTTGAACTAGTGGGCTTAAGTGAGTGGAGCAAGCTTAAGCCATCAAAGTTGTCAGGTGGTATGCAGCAGCGAGTAGGTTTAGCCCGTGCGCTTGCCATGGAAACCGATATTTTATTAATGGATGAGCCATTTTCAGCTCTTGATCCTCTCATTCGTACTCAGCTACAAGATGATTTATTAGAGCTGCAAGAAAAGCTGAAGAAGACCATTATTTTTGTTAGTCACGATTTGGACGAAGCATTAAAACTCGGCAATCACATTGCCATTATGAAAGACGGCGAAATTGTCCAGCATGGTAAGCCTGAAGACATCGTACTTAATCCAGAAAACGATTACGTGCGTGACTTTG
>JBNMQC010000210.1:0-4414 GCA_051277445.1 Bermanella sp.
CGTACGGTCACTCAGCCACTGAAACCGTGGTTGCGGCTATGCAAGGCACAGATCGTGATACGGGTATTGATCTTCTTCTACTAGAAGAAATTGCAGCTTACTTCCGTGATGTACGTAAAAAATATGGGAAATTTGAAGGTGCACTTCGTGGTACCGATTCTCGTATTCTAGTGGCGCAAGTCCCTGGTGGCATGTTAACCAACATGGAAAACCAGTTACGTGAGCAAGGCGCGACGGATAAGTTTGATGAAGTATTAAAAGAGATTCCACGTGTTCGTGAAGATCTTGGCCATATTCCTCTTGTAACACCAACCTCGCAAATCGTCGGTACCCAAGCAGTACTGAACGTATTAACCGGTGAGCGTTACAAGTCTATCTCTAAAGAGACACAAGGTATTCTTAAAGGTGAATACGGTGCAGCGCCTGCGCCAATGAACGCAGAGCTTCAAGCTCGAGTGTTAGACGGTGCCGAGGTGATTACTTGTCGTCCAGCTGACCTATTAGACAATGAGCTAGATAAGATCATTGCTGACGTTGATGCCCTTGCGGCTGAAAAGGGCATTACCCTTGCGGCAGACAAAATTGATGATGCATTAACTTACGCCTTGTTTCCTCAGGTTGCACCTAAGTTCCTTGAGAACCGTGGTAACCCTGATGCCTTTGAACCAGCACCGAAAGGTGATGCAGAAGACACCTTCACCATTGCCGTTGACGGTAACCAATATGTGGTGAAAGTAGATGAGGGCGGTGACGTTACTCAACTTGGTGCATTGAACGGCGCACCAACTAGCATCGGTGGTGCGGCGCCAGCAGCTGGTGGTGCGGCGCCTGCGGCTGGTGGTGAAGCAATGAAAGCCCCTCTTTCTGGCAACATCTGGAAAGTTGAAGTAGCAGCGGGTGAATACGTTGAAGAAGGCGATGTGATCGTAATTCTTGAAGCGATGAAAATGGAAACCGAAGTACGTGCAAGCAAGTCTGGCACAGTGGGTTCTGTTAGCGTGAAAGAAGGCGATTCAGTTTCTGTTGGCGATACATTGCTAACAATCGCTTAAGGGGAATTTCATGGAAACGTTATTAAAATTTTGGCACGACACGGGCTTTTATGCCTTTGAGCCAGGCCAATTCGCCATGATGCTGGTTGCTTTTGGTATGTTATTCCTAGCAATCAAAAAAGGCTTTGAGCCACTGCTACTGCTTCCTATTGCGGTAGGTACATTGTTGGTAAATATTCCTAATGCCGGCTTAGGTTGGTCTGCGGCTGAACAAGCGATCCGTACGGGTAACCCTGAAGTTGTGGATCAATTCCGTGCGTTATTAGGATTGGCGGCTAATGCGGATACCGCATCTTTACTGGATGCTTATCACCATGCTGAAACCATTTTATATAAGCAAGCCGTAGCACTAGGCGGCAGCTTAGGTTTTGAAAACGGTATGTTGTATACCTTTTACTCTATGACGATTGCCAGTGGTGTTGCACCGCTATTAATCTTTATGGGTGTGGGTGCCATGACGGATTTTGGTCCATTACTGGCTAACCCAAAAACCTTGCTATTAGGTGCAGCGGCTCAGTTTGGTATTTTTGGTACTGTACTTGGTGCTGTTGTGCTGACGCATTTTGGCATTATGGATTTCACCATAGAGCAAGCAGCAGCGATCGGTATCATTGGTGGTGCAGACGGTCCTACGTCAATTTTCATCGCATCCAAACTTGCCCCTGAGTTATTAGGTGCCATTGCGGTAGCGGCTTATTCTTACATGGCTCTTGTGCCAATGATCCAGCCGCCAATTATGAAAGCACTGACTACAGAAGCTGAGCGTTCTATTAAAATGGAACAGCTACGTGTGGTATCTAAGCTTGAGAAAATCATGTTCCCAATCGCCGTATTGGTACTGGTTGCCTTGATCTTGCCATCAGCTGCGCCTCTTCTTGGTATGTTCTGCTTTGGTAACTTGATGAAAGAGTCTGGTGTGGTTGAGCGTCTAAGCGATACTGCGCAAAATGCTCTGATCAACGTGGTGACTATTTTCTTAGGTCTATCGGTTGGTTATAAAATGAGTTCTGATGCGTTCTTGAACTGGGAAACCATTGCAATTATCGGTCTAGGTTTAGCTGCATTCTGTGTAGGTACTGGTGCTGGTGTATTGATGGCTAAGTTTATGAACTTGTTCTCTAAAACACCGATTAACCCGTTGATTGGTTCAGCTGGTGTATCTGCTGTACCAATGGCTGCTCGTGTATCAAACAAAGTAGGTTTAGAGGCTAACCCTCATAACTTCTTGTTAATGCACGCCATGGGCCCGAACGTAGCCGGTGTTATCGGTTCTGCGGTAGCGGCAGGTGTGATGCTGTCTTACCTAGGCTAGGCTTAGCTGACAGTGAGTTTGATAAAAAAGCGCCTTCGGGCGCTTTTTTTGTGCGCAAAATGATATGCAATGTATCAAAAGCTATACGCGTTTTAACTAGGTGTAACTGAATAAGCGCTGGAATCTGTCAAACTCTTCTATTAGCTCCTTTGAGACCCCAGCATGCAGCACATTAAACACTTCACGGATGTCAGTCATTCTATTTACGCCAGTATCAGTGTCGATAAGCATGCCCGTTTGATGCTGTGTATGTGGCGCGGTGAACGTGTGGATGATAAACAAGTATTAGACGTTTTGAAGTATTGCTGCGAACAGGTTCGTCACTATCAATTAAGGCACTGGCTCAATGACGTCAGTCGTTTGGATGGCGACTCCCCCATATTTGCTCAGGACAAACACTTGCTGGTGGATTTACAAAATACAGACTTGGAGCGCTTTGCGTTTGTCAGTAAACGAGCCTCTCATTGGGTGCCTGTGGCGTGGGAACATGTTCTGAAATCCTGCCAGGTGAAGATTAAGGCATTTTCCCATTTTGCGGCTGCCATTGAATGGCTCATATTGCCGCAAATAGATGATGCCATCTGGGATCAATCAAAAACCATTTCCTTCTAAAAAGCAGGTACAATTTAACCTTGCACCTATCTCAATGTGCTTAAATCAAAATGTTCTCGACCACATAAAGCCAGTGTCTCGTTATTTCTAAGAGTAATGACGGTCAATTCTCTTAGATCGTCAGTTTATTTGAGGGCTGGGAGCTGCCCATGTTTAAGGCGATATGCCGGCGTGTATTGCCGAGTTAGATGAAATACACCTTAAAAGGCCGCATCATTAGGAATATAAAATCTTTTGTATGACAGCTTAGACAGCTTAATCTGTTTATACAGGTTAGCGGATGTTGATCATGAAACTCTTTCAAATCGTATGCGCCTTTTTACTGGTGATCTCGGTATCGGTCGGTATTTGGTTTATAGGCTCCAGTTACTCCAAGGTACATATTTACCTCATTAATGATAATGCAGAACCTGAGTTGATGGCGTTTGCCAAAGATCAGCTTGAGAACATGGTGGACGAACAACCACAGTTTAGTTACTCCCTCATAGATGACCCAAGCAATACAGCTGCCATGCAGGATCATATTCAGCAAACCACAGATGACACTGATGTGATGATTTTAGGGTGCTTTACAGAAGCCTGTAAGCTGAATGTCATCACCGCATTAGGCCAAGACAATACCATTCCCTTTTTATTTACTGGGCGCTCGAACGGCTTAATATCCGAAAGTTATTTGTGGCATTTTGGCCCAGTATTCAATCAAAGTATTCAGCCAATCTTAGGGGTCATTGATCAATTGGATTATGAACACCCTGTTTTAGTGAGCGATGAATCGGTCAGCGCTTATTTAACCAGTAATATTCTAAAAGACCTTATGGCCGCAAAAGGGTGGACTGAATCACGCTATATCAATATCGAACAAGACTTAGAACTTACCTTACTGGATGAACTCATTTCTGTCAGTCCCAAACAAATGGTGATTAATACCGTTTGCCAATCAAAAGGGGAGCGTGTATTGGAAAAATTGGCATCTGCCAAGGTCGTGGTTTTCAATACCTGTTTGCCCTATAGGAAAACGTTTAATCAACGTTACTTTTCCACTGTGCTGAATGATGTGAGCCATGCAGAGAGTGAGGCGAAATATATTTTTAATTTAGCTCTGTATTTTGTTCAGTTATACATTACGAATGATGCTTTTAAATTTAACAAGTTAGTGAATTTAGAGTTTCCAATTGATAATCAAACCGTAGTTATGGATTACAAAAATAGGCACATCTGGCACCAAGTACTGTTCATAGGTAATCAAGACAATCAGATAGACATATTATATAAAAGTGACGCTCTTATCAGACCTGTTGTCTATCACCAATTAAGGCAGCCCTCTGAGTGGGAGTTGATGGTTCAACTATATTGGCGTAACCATAATGGATCTTGGGGGATGTAAATGTGAAAAAATTCCTCTTTAAAACACTCGGTATGAAGATACTATCCTTTAGTA
>JBNMQC010000211.1:0-4393 GCA_051277445.1 Bermanella sp.
AAGCCATAGGTGGTGATGGTGTCCGTGGTTTGACTGAACGAAAAGTGCTTGCCGCTGGGCATCGTGCGGCGTAAAAAGCCCTGCTCTACTCGGGGCTTCTGAGGGGGAAAATCTTCTGAGTGATAAGCCGTGTCTTGATATTGCCTGATGGTGTTATCCGGACGTGCTTGCGAGTCGTCTTGTCCGCTTTTAGGCGTTTGAGAAACATCCATATCCATCGGTTCCATTGTCTACTTTTTCTTATTTCGATTGTGCTTCTTGTTTACCGTGGTATTAGAAGCTTCGAAAATGTCGATCGGCTTGCCTGTTGCTGGGGTATTCTCCTGAGCTTTTTGGATCTCGTCCATCTTTTCCTTAAACTCTTCGTCCGTCATGTCACGCCAGTATCGTGGGTCGCGATTGTGTTCTTTGTCATAAGCGATGGTGGTGGGGTCGCGTTGACGTACAGGCTCTAATACTAAAATGTCTGGCAGCGGCTGGCTGATGTCCATGTAGCGTTGAACCATGTTCCAAAAGCGATGATATTCAATTACTTTATAGTTGGCTCCCATGGAGCCACTAATCGGCACGCCCACTGAATAATTTTGGTATCGGTGAATTAGGGTTAAGGAGTAATTTAAAAAACCTTGCTGAGTCGGTGACGACATCAGCACACAATCAAACTCGATAAAAGGATGAGTGAAAAAAGGCTTATTCTTTTTAAACAAGGTCACCATGCCCGTGGTGCGATTTAGCTCAAATATCCGGCTTGGGCGTAAAAATGGTGCTAAAAACATATAACCTGCATGCAATAGCTTATAATGAAGGTAAATAAGCAAACAAGGTAAGGTCGCGTAGAGAGTAATTCCCAAAAAAATATCAGCGTACCCATCACTCCAAGCATCTACGACGCCACCTTTATCAATAAATAACCCTAATAAAAAAATGGCATAACACAAAGGCAACAGCATGAATAGACAGCCATTAGTAATACTGACAACGATAGCATACACTTGAGACCAGCCTGTTAAGCCCTCCCCGTTGAGACTCTGCTCATCCCAATACACCTCCTGTTGATTTATGGCTGCTATTTTGGCCATTTCGGAAGGAGTTATCTTGTCCAGACCATAGACGGTGATGCTGTCTGTGGTTTCATTGAACGAAAAGGGCTTGCCGCTGGTCATCATACGGCGTAAAAAGCCTCGCTCTGGGCGTGGCCTTTGTGGTGCAAAACTCTGTGAATTATAAGCCGTGTCTTGGTATTCACTTACTGAACGGTGGTCTTCTGCTGCTTGCGAGTCGTTTTGTCTTTTGGTCGAGGCGTTAACAAAGGCCATGTATTCTATCCTTTACTGTCTAGCGCTTATGGCGCGGATTCGTCTCACCCTAGAATGAGGTGTTTGTCGTTCTAGGGTGTCGTGTCTCTTGCTATTCTGTCATGGTTTTTGATTGGGCGTCATGGTGACGGCTTGATTAACCCAAGATTTTTCATCCTCCGTAAAATGCGGTGGATCAAACACCGTTTCCTCAAAGGTAGCTTGATCTAACGCGGGCATCGGAAACACCTCATCACCTATGTGCAGCCGGACTCGTGCGATAAAGGCTTTTGCATAGCGGTAACTATGAACCTTCCCGCCCCACAAAGAGCTATCACTATGGGCGGCAGGTAACGGGGCACCGTGTTTTACAAAATAAACCGTACTGTCAGGGCCATCCGATTGCGCTATGATCGGCACTTGTCGACTTACTAACGGTTTGACTTCCTCGTCATGGGAAATGCCAATTCGGGAGCGGGTTTCGATTTTTTCCTGCATGGCAGGACGAGCATAAAACTCGATAGGCGCATTATCTTGCCCCATAAGCGCCGCGAGGTTACTGCTCACTCGTATTGCATGGGTGACGCCCGCAGCTTGCATTTTTTCATTGAAGGCATCAGGCAAACCGCCTGTTTGAGTTCCGAATTTATAGGCTTTCATCTCCACCGAAAACAAACAATTAATAAAGCGTTCAAAGGCGACCTTATTGTCTTGCAGGTGAGCATATTTTTCTGCAGGGTCTTCGGCAAAGGGGCCATTTTTTAGCCACTCCTCGATAGGCGTATCTAGGAACAGCATGTACAAGAGTGCCCCTGTTACCGCAATGCCAATACCTAACCAGGCAACCGGCCCCATACCAAATAAGATAGGCGCATTGGTGGTAAACAAGCCCGTGGCAAGGGTCGACATCACCGTTCCCACAGCCACCATACCCATGGCCATACTGGCATCGTCGTCATTTTTGGCGGACAAGCGAAGAGCTTCCCAAAAAGCCATACCAGCGGTCAATAAGCCACCAACAACCCCTGCCACGGCCAAACGGCTCAGACTAGCAACTAATTCGGCACTACCTATCCTTAACTGAGGCAGTGTAATCATTGTCTTATTAGCTGCGCGGGTTAACAGTGAGGCATTTTGGCCGTGCAAATTGGCTGCATGGGTAACCGCCACACTCAAATCCCATGAAACACTGATTGCACTGAGTCCTGAGTAAAGCCTATCTTTTCGGTTATAAATATTTTCAACATACTTAAAGTTTAAAATTAAATTCACTGTTTCAATGGCCACAATCCAGTACGGGATTCGGATGCGCTCATAGACGTTGCTGCTGTTGATCTCAGGGTTGCTTATGTTCTTTAGGGCGCGTTGCGTATTGGCTTGGTTATAGGCTTGCGCCATTTCACTGTCTTCTGGTAAGACCACCACTTTTAGGTTGCCGCGCTCCGCCAAGCTGGCTTTGTCCGCGTTACTAAAGGGCTTTTTGTTGGACGCCACCACTAAGCGGCCATTTTCCTCACGCAATTGACCTTGTAGCCCTTTACGTCGTTTATTTTTAATGTGCTCTCTGTCATCGTCACTCAGGCCAAATTTCAACCCTTGACCATGCACGCCCACCACATAGCCCTTGGTTTCTGCCCCTTGGGCTGAGGTAAACAACATTTTGCCAAGGTAAGTCGGATTCGTTGCTTTAGTCAACGCCAATACCGAGGCATAGGCGGTATTAAACTGAATGACTTTTGCTTCTGACGCCAAGTCTTTGATGGACATGAGCGCTTCGTAGTAACCTTGTAAAATACTATTCAGAATACTGCTTACACGCCTTGCTTGAGAAAACGCATCTTGCACTTTATCGGACAAAGAGGCAGCCACATTGCTCTTGGTGATAAACACTAGGTCAATGACTTCCAGTTGATCGTCTTCCAGCACAAAGTCTTTCTGGCTCCATTGTGCCAAGCTCTCTGGGGTAGCAAAGCCTGAGCCGTCATTCATGGCTTCTGGCGGTGTATATTCAGAGTCTAAGGTAACAACTCCTTCTTCAACAAATAACACCTTACAAAGAGGATGACTAGGAGAAGATAAGACCTTTCTTAATGTGGCATGACAGCCTGTTAGACTCAGACTTTTTATCTGATTAAGAGGCCGATCAGCCGGCAGGTAGTCATGTATATAGTGGTATTTTGAAAAGACATCGATTTTATCAATGTTAATGCTCAATGCGCTCAAGGCATGGCCAACGATCTTGTGCGCGCCCGCTGAATTCAGGCCATTTAATGAAGAAATATCACGCAATACATCTGCCGTGCGTTGACGATTGAGCGTTTGATCCACGTAATATTGCAGTTCTTTGATGTCACGGTTCGCAATCAAGCGTTCTCGTGTACGTAATGTCCGATGAAAACGTCCTCTTAAATCTCGACTGACATCACTATTAAATTTATAAAGTGCGTTGTCTTGTTGGCCGAAGCGTTCAGTCATGATCATTTGTTGTGTCAGTTCGGCGGTCTGATAATATTCTTGTTGGCTCATATCCACATACAATTGCTGCATGTACGCCGCACCAGAAAGCACCATAAAGGCACGCTGCTTTAAATCAAACACTGGGTCATCTAGCACTAAGGTTCTTAGCTGGCGAGCTTTGGCATCACTAAGATAGTCTAGGCTTTGTGAGGCCTCCCAGTTTTTATCTAAATCATTGTCACTGGTGATCAGAGATCGCAACGCCGTCTCTTTCATACCGTATTCGTACTGAAACGCGCTTCGATGCATTAGGGCTTCGAATTGTTCGTCACCATTGTTATTGGCTTTTTCTATACCACTTTTGAGGTCTGTGTATTGTTGGTTTAAGATACTTCCGGTTAGGTCACGATTGAACTTAATCGGCTCAGCGATATGCCATTCAATGTCCGCACGAACTCGCATTTCAGGCAAAGTAGTTGCTGGCAGTACAAGCGTTTCTTTGGCTCTGTTGTTTGGGCTATTTTCTATACCTTTTAGTGCGTGCAAAAACTGAGCGCGTTTTTTCAGTTCAGAAAGATTCGCTTCAAGATAATTTAAGCGCTCACCACTCCATGGCACATCGGAGTAGGCAAGATGCACAA
>JBNMQC010000212.1:0-4358 GCA_051277445.1 Bermanella sp.
ATGACTCTTTTTGCCTTGTTGTTCTGTGTAGGCTTCGACCAAGCGACGATAAAGGTTGCTCCATTTGAAGCTGCCAATTTGGCCGGCCTTAAGGCGTTCAATGGGTGAAACCTTGCCTTCGCTGGCTGCAATATCGGCTTCTTCAGCCCAAAGGTGTTCTGTAATTTGATAGTGGTATAGGCCACCTTCTTCTTTGACAGCCATGATGTTAGCTTCAAGGCCTGATATTAGTGCCACCCTGTCATTTACTTCAAAGCGACAACGTATGAGTGGTGTATTACCAATGGAATATAGGCGAGTATCTTCTGCTAAAGGGAAATCAATATTAACGCGACGACCTTGTGATTCACTGACAATACCTAGGCCGAGCTCTGGCTCAGCTAAACTTATCCATCGTTGACCACAAATAAATTGACTCATAACACCCCCAAAATTGAACCGCGCATTTTAACACCTCAATAGGATTAACCCAGCCATTTTTAGTAACAATTTAAGTCGCCAAGTAAAATTGATGCTCATGGTCATTACATGCGAAAATGGAGTCAATTTTTTAAGGTAATTGTCATGCTGTCTTATATTGAACCTGTCTTTCGTCCGCCTAGTGAGGCACGCTCCTTAATTCTTCAGGTAACCAATGGTTGCTCTTGGAATAAATGCACATTTTGCGAGATGTACACACAAGATCAAAAGAAATTCAGGGCGCGCAAAGAAGAAGAGATTGAGCAAGATATCATCAAAGCTGCCTCAAGTGGCGTGCCATTTCAGAAGGTGTTTCTTGCTGACGGGGATGCAATGGTTCTACCAATGCGTAAGCTTGAGTCAATTCTGCGTATGATTCAGAAGCACATCCCTAGTGTTACACGGGTTTCTAGCTACTGCTTGCCGCGTAATATCTATAAAAAAAGCGTTGAGGATTTAGCGCTTTTAAAAACACTTGGGCTGGATATCTTGTACGTGGGCTGTGAATCGGGTGACTCTCAAGTGCTCGAGTTTGTCAGTAAGGGGGAAACTTACGAAACTCAGCGTGATGCGCTCATTAAAATCAAACAAGCCGGCTTGCGTTCTTCCGTGATGATTTTAAATGGCCTAGGTGGTCCTAAATACTCAGAACAGCATGCGATTAACAGTGCCAAGCTTATGAACGAAACCCAGCCAGATTACCTTTCAACACTTGTTGTTAGCTTCCCCATGGGTGAAGATCGCTTAAAAGAAGGATTTAAGCAGGATTGGTCGCTCATGGATCAAACCACATTATTTCTAGAGCTTAAGCATTTTATTAGCCACTTAGAGCTCGATAACACCATTTTCCGCAGCGATCATGCAAGTAATTACCTTCCTCTAAAGGGTGTGCTTGGCAAAGATAAAGCGGTCATGCTTGAGCAGATCGATACGGCACTGTATCAACCTGACAAAATTCGTTTACGCCAAGAGTGGCAAAGGGGTCTTTAGTGGATTTAACCGATCTAAGCAGTCAGCTTGGTAAGTATCTGGACATGCCGAGTGAACTTCCGCCCGTGGCCAAGTGGAACCCCGAATTGTCTGGTGACATTGACATGCTAATCAAATCAGATGGCACCTGGCTCCATGAAGGCGACGAAATCAAACGAGAGAAGTTAGTTCGGCTGTTTAGTACCATTTTAAAGCGAGAACAAGAAGAGTACTTTCTTGTGACCCCCGTGGAAAAGTGGCGGATCAAGGTTGAAGATCAGCCGTTTACGGTTGTTTTGATTCAATCCTCAGGTAGCGATGGCAAGGCATTACGAATGATAACCAATACAGGTGATGAGTTTGAGCTTGGTCCTGACCATGATGTCATGCTAGATGATCATGAAGCGCCAAAGATTCATGTAAGAGGGGGAATGTACGCAAGGTTAAACCGCAACGCTTTTTATGCAATGGCTAAGCTGGCGACCGAGCGAAACGATCAGTTTTATTTGAAAAGCAATGGCGTTGAGTACCGGGTCGGCTAACTAACTGTTTAAAAAATGTTCCACGGGGAACAAATAATAACCAGTTATAAGAAGTTATTCGGACTAGACATTTAATGTCATATTTAATGAACAAACTCAAAACATCCAAACAAAAAAGGAGCTTAATCGCTCCTTTTTTGTTTATCTTAAGCAGTAATTAAACATTACATGTTCGGATAGTTAGGGCCGCCAGCACCTTCTGGTGTTACCCAGGTGATGTTTTGAGCAGGGTCTTTAATGTCACAAGTCTTACAGTGAACACAGTTTTGAGAGTTGATTTGGAAGCGTTGCTCGCCTGCTTCATTCTCAACGATCTCATAAACACCGGCAGGGCAGTAACGCTGAGCGGGCTCATCATACAATGGAAGGTTTTTCTCCAATGGGATGCTAGCGTCAGCAAGACGTAAATGACAAGGCTGGTCTTCAGCGTGGTTCACGTTACCAATGAAAACAGAGTCTAGTTTAGCGAAGCTAATAACACCGTCTGGTTTCGGATAATTGATCTTCTTAGATTCAGCAGCCGGCTTAAGGGTTGCGTAATCTGGAGTCGTGTCATGCAACGTAACCGGAATAGGGAACATATTGTGGTTGATGAAATTAAATGCCGCACCACCAAACGTTCCGAATTTATGCATAGCTGGACCGAAATTGCGGCTCTCATGCAATTCTTTGTAAGCCCAAGATGCTTCAAAAGCGGTTGTGTATTCAGTTAGCTCGTCATTTGCACGACCTGCTTCAATGGCTGCAACAACTTGCTCAGCTGCAATCATGCCGCTCTTCATTGCAGTGTGAGTACCCTTGATTTTAGAGAAGTTCAGCGTACCCGCGTCACAACCTACAACCAAGCCACCAGGGAAGGTCATTTTAGGCAGGCTGTTTAGACCGCCTTTAGCGATAGCACGGGCACCGTAAGATACACGCTTACCACCTTCAAGGTGTTGCTTCAAAACAGGGTGGTGCTTCATGCGTTGAAATTCATCAAACGGGCTTACGTGCGGGTTTGAATAAGAAAGATCCGTGATTAAGCCAACAACCGCTTGATTGTTCTCTGTGTGGTACAAGAAGAAACCACCGGTAGAGCCAGATTCACTTAGAGGCCAGCCAGCACCGTGAATAACCAGACCTTCTTTATGAACCTCAGGGTTGATATCCCAAAGTTCCTTAATGCCGATACCGTAGTGCTGAGGGTCTTTCCCTTCATCTAGCTTGAATTCACTGATTAATTGCTTACCAAGGTGACCACGGCAGCCTTCAGCAAAAATTGTGTATTTACCGCGAAGCTCCATGCCAGGCATGTAGTTTTCAGTTTGTTCGCCTTCAGCGCTCACACCCATATCGCCAGTGATAATGCCTTTCACTTGGCCATCTTCAACGATGTATTCAGCTGCTGAGAAACCTGGGTAGATTTCAACACCAAGGTTTTCAGCTTGCTCACCTAACCAACGAACCACATTACCAAGACTTACAATGAAGTTGCCTTCGTTGTGCATAGGCTTAGGGATCATCCAGTTAGGGGTTTTAATGCCTTTTTCTTCGCCAGTAAGGAAATACACTTCATCCTTTAATACTGGGGTATTAAGAGGGGCGCCAAGTTCTTTGTAGTCTGGGAACAGTTCGGCTAGAGCACGGTCTTCAATAACCGCACCTGATAAGATGTGCCCGCCAACTTCAGCAGCCTTTTCAACTAGACATACAGTTAGTTCTTGGCCTTTTTCTTGTGCAAGTTGCATTACACGAATGGCCGTAGATAGGCCAGACGGGCCGCCGCCAACAATGACGACGTCATATTCCATCGCTTCACGTTCCATAGAACTCTCCTCGTTATCTCAAGCTAACTCAGCCGTTTCTGATGTAGGCTGTGGTTAAAATACGGCCAAATGAGCCAAAAAATTCGCCGTAGTATACTGATTTACTTGAATTTGGCCAAATCAAAATATTACTGAAAATCTGTCTACACTTGGTACTTACATGCAATTTAATAGTAAAACCTTATATTCAGACTAGCATTCAAACGCGCGTTTGAATAGAATTCAGTTTACAAATGTTTAGCCAAGTAGAATTTTGGGTTTGTGTTAGGTGTTTACTGGGTCTGTGTTGTGGCATTTATTGACGTTAATGAGAATTAAGTTCAATATCTGCTGCCGTTAAAGCGGACTCTTTGTAGATATTTATTAGATTCACACAGTTCTGCTTACTTAAATCCACTCAACTTGACGGGGAATCTATGAAGGTTCTTGTAGCTGTTAAGCGTGTAATTGATTACAACGTAAAAGTGCGCGTTAAGGCTGATAATTCTGACGTTGATCTGACCAACGTTAAGATGGCCATGAATCCATTTTGTGAAATCGCAGTAGAAGAAGCGGTGCGCCTTAAAGAAAAAGGTGTTGC
>JBNMQC010000213.1:0-4313 GCA_051277445.1 Bermanella sp.
TTGGCTGCCGCATAGGTTACACGGAATAATCGGGTACTGTTTTATACTGGCAAATTCACTGATGTCACTTTCTTTGCAGTAAGCCAAAGGGCGAATCACGATGTTGCGTTTATCATCGCTGAGTAATTTAGGCGGCATAGCGGCAAAGCGAGCACCGTGAAACATGTTTAGAAACAAGGTTTCGACAATGTCATCACGGTGATGACCTAGGGCCACTTTGGTGCAGCCGATGTCTTCAGCAAAGCCGTAAAGTGTACCGCGGCGCAGACGTGAGCAAAGGCCACATGTGGTGCGGCCTTCAGGCACTTTTTCTTTAACCACTGAATAGGTATCACGGTTCACAATGTAATATTCAATACCAAGGGTATCTAGGTAGCTTGGTAGGATATGCTCAGGAAACCCCGGTTGTTTTTGGTCTAGGTTCACGGCCACTAATTCAAATTGAATCGGCGCGCTTTTTTGCAAGCTGATTAAAATATCCAGCATGGTATAGCTGTCTTTACCGCCCGATAAACACACCATAATACGGTCGCCTTCTTCAATCATATTGAAGTCAGCAATGGCACGACCCACATCACGACGAATGCGTTTTTGAAGTTTATTGAATTCTGTTTTCTGCTTTTTGTCTGCCTCAGGTGTCTGGGACACACTGGCATCAATGAACTGAACCATTTTACAACCTAGCTATACTTGCATAAGGCGCGGATTCTAGCGCAAATGTGCCCGCTTTGCCTATGAAATAGGGTTATAAGCCGCAACTTGTGACGGTTTATGCGGCGAGATTTGCTTGATGCTTGAGCGCTTTATAGCGCTTGATGTAGGTATTGATATCCGCCTGCGGGCGAGCATGAAAATGACGGCGCCAAAACTTGGCCATGGCGGTGAGATCATCGGCTTGAGGTAGTGGCTTGCCTTTGCGCTTATAGATCAACCAAGCGATGGCGGTTGCATAGCGTAAGTTTGTGGTCAGTTCGCCGTGTGGATTTGATAAGAACTCATGCTGACTGGCCAGACCGCGAACTTTACTCGCAAGGTCAGGGTCTTTAGCGAGGTACTGGTCCCATAGTAATTGGTGGCTGCGCGGGGAGATATGATAAACCCCTAAGCCGTGACCTTTATGCTGTTTCAGTTGGTACCCCATGGCGGATTCCACGGCAGCTGTACCCATCAGTAGGGTTTCAGCGGCCATTGAATACTGGTTTAAATATTTTAAAGTGGGGCGGATGACTAGGTGCCTAAGTTCATCAGGGCACAATCCCATGTCAGTAGTCCTTGAAGCGTGTGTTTCGTTTCGTGTGTTAAGTTAGTTAAACACTAGATGCAAACGAAAAAAAAGCAAAAAAATAACTTGCATTATATTTTTTGCTTTTCTCTCAAGGGTTTAGCTTGGTTTAGATAGGGTGCTTATCACAAACAGCGGTTTCGCTAGGGTGCCCAGCTAGTTGCTTAAGGGCATCGATGTCCAGTAGGGCAATTTCTTTGCCCTCTGTCTTGATGAGATCATTCTTTTGAAAGCGAGTAAAAATACGACTCACCGTTTCAACAGCCAAGCCCAGGTAGTTGCTGATATCAACGCGGGACATGGATAAGCGAAACGCTTTTGATGAAAACCCTCTGCGTTCAAAACGGCTACCTAGGTCTAATAAGAAATAGGCCATGCGCTCGTCCGCGCTTTTTTTCGATAGTTGCAGCATCATTTGCTGGTCCTGACGAATTTCTCCACCCATGTTGCGCATAATCTGTTTACGCAACCCAGGCATTTCATCGCAAAGAGATTCGAGTTGCTCCAGGGGCAATTCACAGACGGTGGTGGTTTCAAGTGCCTTAGCAGAAAGCGGGTAAGTGTCTTCGCTGTAACCTGATAATCCCACTAACTCGCTTGCAAGGTGGAATCCGGTAATTTGCTCTTCACCACTGGAGGCGACGGTGAAGGTTTTAATGGCGCCAGTACGGATGGCATAAACCGCTTTGAATGGGTCCCCTTGCTTGAACAACAACTCACCTTTTTGAATGGGGCGGCCGCGTTTAATCACGTTGTCCAATGCTTCTAGGTCGGCTTTTTCAAGGGCGATTGGTAAGCATAAAGAGCTTAGGCTACAGGTGCTGCAGTGGGTTTCACCAACCTTGTTAGGCGCCAAGATGTTAAGGGCTTGTGTGTCCTTGGGCATGAAATCCTCCTAAATAGCTTTTAAAGCCACTATAAATACCCGTGATATTAAAGCTTATAGCGTACCTTGTCAGGCTTATTTTATAAGCCAAGGGGCTAATGTGGTCCATACCCCAAAAACGACGATGCTGCCGCCTAGTGTCATGCGAACCAACCAGTGGCGTTTAAATTGATTTAACTGGGCGGTAAAAAGCGCAAAACTCAAAAGCGCAGGCAAGTTGCCCAGACCAAATGCCATCATTAATGTGGCACTATGAAGTGGGTTAGCAGAGACCAGGGCCCAGCTTAACGTACTGTAGACGAGTCCGCACGGTAGCAGGCCCCATATTAATCCTAATCCTAACGCTTGCTTGACAGAACGAACCGGCAACATGTGCTTGCTTAAAGGTTGCACAAACTTCCAAAGCGTTGCGCCGCCTTTTTCTAGCCATAATAGTGTGTTGGTGGAGCCCAAAACATATAAGCCCATTAAAATTAATATCGCACCTGAAAGAGACCGTAAAATCTCACCAGCCAGTGCATGACTGGTGGACAGCCATAAGCCGAGAAACCCGGCAATTAAACCAATCACGCCATAAGTGGTGATGCGACCTAGGTGGTAACTTAATTGCAATGCCATAGGCTTGGCGTGTTGGGTATTGACCGATAGCGCACCTACTATACCGCCACACATGCCCATGCAGTGAATGCTGCCGAACAGACCCAGTAGGAATGCGGTGAGGTAAGAAAGCGGCTCAATCATTGGGACGTGTCTTTGTTCTCTTGATTGTCTTTATCTTTGTCGTTGTCGTCGGCTTTTGATGTTGTTTCGTCGTTCTCGATATCATCATCAAATAAAATGCGGTGCGCAGGGCTATCAAGGTCGTCAAATTGGCCCCCTTTATTTGCCCAGAAGAAAATCGCCACACTGGTTGCAATGAACAAAAGCGTGACGGGAACCGTGATAAAAATAATGTCCATGACAATCTCAATTATTTGGGCAGTTTATTCAAGCGCAGTGCATTAAATACCACCACCAAAGAGCTTGCGGACATGCCGATTGCAGCTAGGTAAGGTGGCAATAAACCAAATGCGGCCAGAGGTAATACACTTGCATTGTACAACAAAGACCAAGCAAGATTTTGTTTAATAATTCGGCTGGTTTTGTGGGCTTGTTTAATCAGTTGCGGCAAACGTGGTAATTGATTACTCACAAGAATCACATCGGCATGGGTTTTCGCTAAATCACTGGCGCTCCCAATGGCGATTGAAATGGGGGCTTGTGCAAGTACTGGCACATCATTGATGCCATCACCAACCATGATGCTGGCGTCATCGGGAGCTTGTTTTGCCAAGTAATCGAGCTTGCCCTGAGGGCTTACCCCGCCGTTGAAGCGCTCAATCCCTAAGGTATGTGCAACATGGGCTACGTGGGTGCTTTGGTCACCGCTGAGCAGCTCGCATTTCAGGGATAACGCCTTGAGTGCGTCAATACTGCTTTTTGCATTGGGGCGAATTTCATCGCTCAGTAAAAACCAAGCCAATATGTTTTGACCTTGAGCCAGTGCAATCCAATGTCTCGGGTCTGGAGGCGCGACAGGCTTATCAAAATCGTTACTGACAAAAGATGCGGTACCAATTTTGTATTCAAGGCCATCTATGGTGCCGCGCATGCCTTCGCCCACGTGATTATGCAGACCAGTGACGGGCAATAAGTCATCGTGGTGAAATGCATGGGCAATAGGGTGAGGGCTGTGGTGTTCTAGGCTGGCGGCAATGCGCAATGGATCTTGTTGCTGATGATTAACAATTTTGGTTTCTTCGATTGTTAACTGTCCCAGCGTCAAGGTGCCGGTTTTATCAAAAATAATACGACGACTCTTACGCAATGTCTCAAGCACATGGCCACGGGTAATCAGTACACCGTTTTGTCTAAGTGCTGTGGTGGCAGCGGTCAGTGCCGTGGGCGTTGCCAATGAAAGCGCGCATGGGCAAGTGGCTACCAGTACCGATAAGGTAATCCAGAACGCGCGTTCACTATCAATGAAATACCAGGTGGTAAACACCACGACGGATGTGATTAACACGCCCGCCACAAAGTACTGTGCAAGGGTGTCCGCCAGTTGAGCGATTTTAGGTTTGTCCTGTGAGGCTCGATCAAGCAGCG
>JBNMQC010000214.1:0-4302 GCA_051277445.1 Bermanella sp.
TATGCCCCTCTATCGACAACCTATGCACCCGACACGGTTAACTATTTCATTTTTGGTGTTCATATGATGGGTGCTTCTTCAATCATGGGCTCGATTAATATTATTGCTACCGTGATGAATATGCGCGCACCGGGTATGACGTACATGAAGATGCCGTTGTTTGTCTGGACTTGGGTGATCACTGCGTTTTTGTTAGTCGCGGTAATGCCCGTGTTGGCAGGCGCAGTCACTATGATGCTGATGGATATCAACTTTGGCACTAGCTTCTTTGATGCTGCTGGCGGTGGCGATCCGGTTCTGTTCCAGCATGTGTTCTGGTTCTTTGGACACCCTGAGGTTTATATTATTATCTTGCCTGCTTTTGGTGTGGTTTCGCAGATCATTCCAACCTTTAGCCGCAAGCCGCTGTTTGGTTATTCTTCAATGGTTTATGCCACAGCCTCCATCGCCTTTCTATCATTTATAGTGTGGGCTCACCACATGTTTACGGTGGGCATGCCGATTGCTGGCGAACTGTACTTTATGTACGCCACGATGTTGATTGCGGTGCCAACAGGCGTCAAAGTGTTTAATTGGATCACCACCATGTACAAAGGTGCTCTGACTTTTGAAACGCCGATGCTGTTTAGTATTGCCTTTGTGATTTTGTTTACCTTCGGTGGATTTACCGGGATGATGCTGTCGATTGCGGCTGCGGATACTCAGTACCATGACACCTACTTCGTCGTGGCTCATTTTCACTACGTTATGGTAGCCGGCGCGGTGTTTAGTGGCACGGCCGCAGTCTATTATTGGTTGCCTAAGTGGTGCGGCAGAATGTACGACGAAACTATGGGCAAAGTGCAGTTTTGGATTGCCTTTATCGCATTTAATATTACCTTTATGCCTCAGCACTTTTTGGGCTTAGCTGGCATGCCGCGCCGATATTCTGATTATGGCCTGCAATTTGCGGATTGGAATATGGTGTCAAGCATTGGTGCCTTTTTGTATGGTGGAGCCCAGTTGTTGTTCTTATACAACGTTATCCGAACCATCGGTTGGGGTAAGCCAATTGACGATCCTCAAGTTTGGGAAGGCGCCGTAGGTTTGGAATGGACAGTGCCCACTCCGGCACCATTCCATACTTTCTCAACGCCACCTGTTGTCAAGTAGTAGAGGTTAAGGATAAAGATGAGTGAAACATCGAGACATCGCGGCTTACTAATTAAGTTATTGATGGGTGCTGTGGCAATGTTTGCGTTTGCAATATTTGTGTTGCCTCCGCTCTATGATCTTTTTTGTGAGTTCACTGGGATTGGAGGCAAGACTGGCGGCGCCTACACTGTTAGTGAAGTAACGATAGATACTTCGCGTAAGGTGGAAGTGCAGTTTGTGGCGACCAACAATGCCACCATGCCTTGGGACTTTTATCCTACAGAGTACAAGGTGTTTGTTCATCCTGGAGAGTCACGCGAGATCACATTTTTTGCGCGCAATAAAACGAGTAGTGACATGGTTGCACAGGCAATTCCTAATGTGTTGCCTAATAATGCAGCAGACTATTTTCTCAAAACCGAATGCTTTTGTTTTAACAATCAGCCGCTGGGTGCTGGTGAGCAGGCGGAGCTAGCTGTCGTGTTTGTTATTGATCCTGACTTACCCGTCAGCGTCAATACAGTTACTTTGTCATACACGCTTTTTGATATAACCGACCGCATGCCGATGCAGGTTTCACAAATACAGTAAATGGAGATTAATTATGTCATCTGAAGGTTCTTATTACGTACCCGAGCAAAGCAAACTGCCCCTTGCGGCGGCTACGGGTATGGGCGTAATGGGCTACGGAGCGGCTAGCTGGGTAATCGATGGCGGCACATCAACGATATTTTTGATCGGTTCGCTAATCATGGCGGTGGTAATGTATAGGTGGTGGAGCCTAGTTATCGAAGAAAATACGCAAGGCATCGTGAGTGATCAGTTAAAACATTCTTACGTATTGGGGATGTACTGGTTTATTTTCTCCGAGCTGATGTTCTTTGTGTGCTTCTTTGGGTCTCTTTTCTACGTAAGAGTCTTGGTAGGACCTTGGCTTGGCGGTGAAGCCGCCATTGGATTGTTTGATGATACGGCCACCGATGCGGCTATAGCGAATGCAACACATCTCTGGCCTGGTTATGATGCGACCTGGCCTCCATTAGTGACTCCTGATCAGGTGGCTACCTTGGCTGCTAATCCAAATGCGACTGAGTTTCAATTTAAAGGCCCTGAGCATGCGATGAGTTTTCCGGGGTGGAGCTTTAGTCAGTTATTGGGGTGGTTGCCGCTTTGGAATACGATTGTTCTACTGACATCAAGCGGAACGGTGCATATCGCTCATCACGCCTTAAAAGAAGGCAACCGAAAAAAATTCGTAACATGGTTGGGTTTGACCGTCTTGTTAGGCGTTATCTTTTTGTTCTTGCAGGCAGAAGAGTATATTCACGCTTACCAGGAATTAGGGCTTACCTTAGAGTCGGGTATCTATGGCACGACCTTCTTTTTGTTGACTGGATTCCATGGTGCTCATGTAACGTTGGGAACGATCATGCTCTTTATCGCTTTTCTTCGTGGGGCTAAGGGCCAGTTCACCGATAAAGATCACTTCGGATTTGAAATGGCAGCTTGGTACTGGCATTTTGTAGATGTTATTTGGATTGGCTTATTTCTTATTGTCTATGTGCTTGGTTAGGGGTTGATCAGGCACGTAAACGGCTAGGTAACTCCTGGCCGTTTTTATCTTAGGAGTATTATTTTAGTCATCGGCGGGGTTAGAGCGTTGTTGCATTGGCACCGTCGCTTCTGGATGTAATTGTCGATCCCAAGGGGCCTTGCTGGTAATCTGTCCGGTATAGGCACCATAAACAATTGTGCCTAGTAACATCGTCGCTAATGTAACTCGAACCCCCAGGCTATTGAATAGCCGGCGCTGAGAGTCTCCTAGGTCTTTGACCAAAAATCGAAGTCCACCAAAAAGGCTAATGACAACGGCAATAAATAGAACAATGATTATTACTTTTAACATCATGGGATTATCTGCTCTTCAAAAAAGGTGAATTTAAACACAAATGGATCAAGACCCCCAATCTTCTGTGCAGCAATTTCACTGGCAGCCCAATAAAAAACTATTGGTGCTAGTGTTTTTTTTGTTTCCACTGCTGATTCTCTTGGGGTTTTGGCAGTTGGACCGAGCCGATGAAAAAAGCGCGATTGTTGCTGCTTTTAGTGCCAATCAACAAGCGGTACCAGCTGACGTAAATACATTATTAGAAGGCGGCAATCAACAGTACAGGCCAGCTTGGCTGACAGGGACCCTCGATTCGTCGCGCCAGATAGTGTTGGATAATCGTGTTAAAAATGGCCGGCCTGGCTACGAGATACTAGAGCCGATGAGCATTGAAGGGTTTGAGGTGGCTGGCCAATCACAAACGGTGTTAGTTAATCGTGGTTGGGTGCCGGCCTCATTAGATAGAACTCAGCTGCCTGAGGTGGAGCCAGTTATTGGCGAGGTTCAATTGCGTGGTTTTTTGTATCATAACCTTCGTGGTGGTTATCGATTAGACGACCAAATCACAGTGGTGTTGCAATGGCCGAGTCGGGTTGGGTGGATTTCGGTTGAGCGTGCCGAAGAGTTATTTGGAGAGCCTTTTTATGAGTATCAATTACGGCTCGATAGTGACTCCATAGGGGCCTTAGAAACTGGCTGGGTGACCGTTGCTGTGCAACCTGAAAAGCATACAGCCTATGCTGTTCAGTGGTTTGTGATGGCTGCGGTACTATTGGTTATGACATTGATCGCCAACTCTAACGTTGGCAGTTGGATTAAACAGTTTAGAAGGCCCTAGGGGGCCGCATAAAAGGATAGAAGAGTATGACTGATAGCAGCGCAACAACCGTAAAGCAGCGCGGATTTAGATATCAAATTTGGTTGATGCTATTTATCGTCGGTGGCGTTATTTTGGCTGGTTTTATTATGGTGCCTAAGACGGAAGAACAGCGACAGCAGATGATTGAATTGCTTGGAACCACCAATCTTGGGGCGTTGGTTAAGCCTACGCTGGACTTTTCGCCAGTCCTAGTTGATTTACCTGCAACTGATAAAGCAAAGTGGAAGGTAGTTACGGTCGGTGGTATTGGCTGCGATCAGATCTGTGAGGATATGTTGTTTAATAGTCGGCAGGTGCATATGCTGATGGGTAAGCTGACAGGTCGCGTTGAAAGAGTTTATCTACCAGATGTCGGTTCGATTGATCCCCAGCAGATAGACGCACTTAAGGTTGTTCATCC
>JBNMQC010000215.1:0-4300 GCA_051277445.1 Bermanella sp.
CGGCTCCTTTGGGAATTATTAACTTGAAAATAAGGGCGTGAATTATCCTGAGTAGCGCCTATATTGTCAACAGGCAATTAAGGATATTCATGGCTCTTTGCTTATTCGTGCCTAAGTTAACAAAAACCCCAGTAAATTCAATGGCTTATTTGTAATATTTTATTGAGAGATCATGTTAATTCGGCTTAATTGCGAGACTTAGCGCCATTTGAGCGAGTTGTTCGACGGTTAAATCACCTTCTTTGCGGTACCAATTGACGGTCCAGCTCAAAGCTCCGGTTAATAATCGGCGTAAAACTGCAGGATCAATAACGACCGATCCTCCTTCTTTTGCTTCTATCAGCGTGCCGATCCATAAGTTTTCATAAATATCTCGAAGCTTGAGTATTTCAAGCTGACTTTCTTCCTTAAGCGAGCGCCACTCATAAACCAATACTGTCATGGCGGCTCCCGTTTCACCCAAAACGGATTCTAGTTCACAGCGAATGAGCGCTAATATTTTATCTTCGGGCTTATTTGCTTGTGCTAGTGCAGCTTTCATTAATTCGGTATTGAGAATAATGGTTTCTTCCATAACCGCTCGAAGGATGGCTTCTTTATTGGGATAGTGGTGAAACAGGCTGCCTGACTGAATGCCAACCGCTTTGCCTAGGTCTCTAACGGTGGTGCGCTCATACCCTTTCTCTTTAAACAGGGTTGCTGCTGCCTGTAATAGCCGACCTTTGGCGCTATCGGGCGCATTGACCACTCCTTGATCGACTAAGGCTTGATGGTCAGCAGAGAGTTGCTTTTTTTGCTTTGGCATAAATTAAAAGAGCCTAGTGAGAGCCGAATGATATTAGCTGGCTATTATAAAGATGTTTGCTTTTTTATATAGATATCACTGAAGTGAATACTTTACAAACCAAGCGCTTGCTTGGTACTCTCTGATTGTTGAAATTACACCTGTGTATTGAAGGTCTCTAAATGATTAAAGCAGTGACTAAGCAGATGACTGAAAAGATGGCGGAAAAGAAAGTACGTATTGGTTGTGCATCAGCGTTTTGGGGTGATACCTCGATGGCGGCGCAGCAATTGGTTGGCAAAGGCGAGTTGGATTATTTGGTTTTTGATTACTTGGCTGAAGTAACCATGTCGATTATGGCGGGCGCACGGATGAAAAATCCTGATGCGGGTTTTGCACCGGACTTCGTGATGACCTTAGAGCGCTTGCTTAAGCCGATTGCTGAGCAAGGCATCAAAGTTGTGAGTAACGCCGGTGGCGTGAACGTACGTGGCTGTGTGGCGGCCTTGCAGGCAGCGATTGATAAAGCCGGCATCGATTTAAAAGTTGCCGCAGTAGAAGGTGATAATTTAGTTAAGCGCCAGCAAGAGTTTGCTACAGCGGGCGTAGTAGAAATGTTTTCTGGGGAGGAATTCCCCGAGCAATGTTTAAGCGTAAACAGTTATTTAGGCGCGAGTGCCGTACGCGATGCGTTAAGCACCGGTGCAGATATCGTGATCACCGGTCGTGTGGTGGATAGCGCGGTGGTGCTTGGGCCATTGATGCATGAATTTGATTGGTCTGAAACCGATTACGATCAGCTTGCCCAAGGTTCGTTAGCAGGACATGTGATCGAATGTGGCGCGCAATGCACCGGTGGTAATTTTACCGACTGGCAGTTAGTGGAAGCGGGTTACGCCAATATGGGATTCCCGATTGTGGAATGCGTGGCTGATGGCTCTTTCATTGTCAGTAAGCCAGAAGGGACGGGCGGTTTGATTTCTGTTGGTACGGTTGGCGAACAAGTGCTGTATGAAATTGGTGATCCTTCGCAATATTTATTACCCGATGTGACCTGTGATTTTACTCAAGTTGAATTAGAACAGTTGGATGATGGGCATGTTTTAGTTTCGGGCGCGAAAGGCCGAGCGCCTTCGGATCATTATAAAGTCAGCGCAACGTATATGGACGGTTATCGTTGTAATGCGTCGTTCATGATTGGTGGTCGCCAGGCGGTCGAGAAAGGTCAGCGTGTTGCCGAAAGTATTATTGAGCGCGTGAGTTTTATTTTTAACGCCATGGGCTTAGAAGATTTTACCGCAACGGATATTGAAATCTTAGGCAGTGAAACAACGTACGGTGCGCATTCGCGTGCCTTAGATAATCGCGAAGTAGTGGTTAAAATTGCCGCTCATCATCAAGATAAAAAAGCTTTGGGTATTTTTGCCCGTGAGATTGCTCAAGCAGCCACGGCCATGGCTCCGGGTTTGACCGGTTTAGTCGGTGGTCGTCCAAAACCTAGCCCAATGATTCGTTTGTTTTCTTTTTTATGGCCTAAAGATCAAATTGATGTGTCGTTTAATTTAGATGGCAAGTCAGACGCAGTTGCGATTGCTCACGGTGATTCATTGGAGGATTTTTCCAGTGCTTCTGAGGCACTTGTTGCAGGTGGTTCGAGTAAGGAGCTAGAAGATTGTGATGCACTTCTTTGTGATGGAGAGACATCGCTTATCAACCTTGCCATGGCGCGCAGTGGTGATAAAGGTGACCATTGTAATGTGGGTATTTTAGCCCGCGATCCTGCGTACTTACCGTACATTCAACATGGGCTGCAGCCAGAAAAAATTCGTGAATACTTATCGCATATCATGAGTGAAAAAAGTGATGTGAAATTATATTCACTACCAGGTTTGGGTGCTTTTAACTTGATGTTAGAACAAGCACTCGGTGGTGGTGGTATCGCAAGTTTACGCATTGATCCGCAAGGTAAAGCGATGGCACAACAGTTGTTGGATATGCCGATTGGGCTTCCTGCTGAAATGGCGAAACAAGCCGAAGAAAGTTATCGAGTATTAATAGAATCTGCGACTTTAAATTCAAATAATAAAATTCATAATCCTAAAGATGGGGCAGCGTAATGGCTATTTTAACGTCAGAAATTCAAACCCATAGTGAAGAGTTTGCCAACAACTGTGCTGCTATGCAGGTAGCGATTGATGAGTTTCGTGCGGTAGAGGCTAAGGTTTTAGAAAAAGCCGAGCAAGCCAAAGAAAAATTTCGTAAGCGTGGAAAGCTGTTACCGCGAGAACGTTTAAATCTGTTATTAGACGGCGGTTCTAACTTTTTAGAATTATGTTCTCTTGCCGGTTTAAAGATGCATGACGATAAAGACGGCAGCGGCGCAGGTGGCGGTATTATCGCTGGAATCGGTTATGTCGCGGGCGCACGTTGCATGATTCAGGTGAACAATAGCGCAATTAAAGGCGGCACAATTTCCCCTGCGGGTTTGGATAAAACCTTACGCATTCAAGAAATTGCCCGTGCTAATAAATTGCCAATCATAACCTTGGCAGAATCCGGTGGTGCAAACTTGCAGTACGCAACGGATGTGTTTGTTCCGGGCGCGCAAGCGTTTGCCAACCAAGCGCGTTTATCGGCCGCAGGCATTCCACAAATTACTGTTGTGCATGGTAATGCGACAGCCGGTGGTGCGTATCAGCCGGGTCTTTCTGATTTTATTATTGCGGTTAGAAATAAAACAAAAATGTTTTTAGCCGGGCCACCATTATTGAAAGCGGCAACCGGTGAGATTGCTACGGATGAAGAGTTAGGTGGCGCCGAGCTGCATGTTTATGACGCGGGTACGGCTGATTATTTAGCTGAAGACGATGCCGATGGTGTGCGTATTGCGCGTGAGGTGATGGCGGGTCTACCGTGGAATGATCAAGTTGCGCCTCGCCCTTTATCTCAAGCAGAAAAAAACTATGACGAACCACTTTATAGTGCAGGCGAATTATTAGGTGTAGTGCCTTGCGACTCTAAGAAGCCTTACGATGTGCGTGAAGTGGTTGCGCGCATTGCTGATGGCAGTAACTTTCAAGATTTTAAACCAGATTTTGATATTCAAACCGTGTGCGGTTTCATCAAGGTTGCAGGTCATGCGGTTGGCATCATTGGTAATAATGGTCCGATCACGGCGAAGGGCGCAAACAAAGCGGCGCAGTTTATTCAGCTATGCGATCAAAACCAAGTTTCATTGTTGTTCTTACACAATACTACGGGCTTTATGGTCGGCACCGATTCTGAAAAGAGCGGCATTATTAAGCACGGCTCTAAAATGTTGCAAGCGGTTGCCAATGCGCGAGTGCCTAAGATTTCGATTGTGATTGGTGGATCTTACGGTGCGGGTAACTATGCGATGTGTGGTCGTGGTTTAGATCCTCGCTTTATTTTTGCTTGGCCAAACAGTAAAACGGCGGTTATGGGGGGCGCACAAGCGGGGAAGGTTTTACGCATTGTGACGGAAGAGAAGCAGTT
>JBNMQC010000216.1:0-4296 GCA_051277445.1 Bermanella sp.
TGTCCCACAGTGACTAGTTTGCTTGACATGATTTTGAGTTAAACGTATGTTTCAAACAGTTGTTTGTTTGGGTTTGCACCATGGCACAAGTTGATACGGTTACACGGATTTTAGACGCGGCAGAAGAGTTGTTTGCAGAGCATGGCTTTGCGGAAACGTCGCTACGTACCATCACCGCCCGCGCGGATGTGAATTTAGCCGCGGTCAATTATCACTTTGGCTCGAAAAAAGCGCTGATTCAAGCGGTGTTTGTTCGCTTTCTTGGCCCCTTTTATAAGTTGGTCGAGTCCAGCTTAGACTCTCACGAACAAGCTCATCCTGATACCATTCTGTCGATTGAAGATATCCTTCGCTTTGTTGCCCGTGCTATGGCCAGTGTGACTCAAGGTGACCGTAATCGTTTGGCTATTTTCATGCGCCTTTTAGGCTTGGCTTATAACCAAGGTCAGGGCCATTTACGTAAGTTCTTACAATCGGAATATCGCAGTCTATTTAGACGTGTTATGGCATTGATCACTAAGGCCACGCCTGATCTTCAGCCGGTTGAGCGTTTTTGGCGTTTTCACTTTATGTTGGGTTCTGCCGCATTTACATTGTCGAGCATGGAAAATTTACGAGCCATCGTAGAGCATGACTTTGATACTAAATGCACAGAAGAAGAAGTAGTTGGCTATCTTCTGCCTTTCCTTGCAGCAGGTATTCAGGCAAAGTAAGCCCTAAAGAATATCAGCGAGCAGCATCGTGCGACATTTGCACATTTCAATTCGTCATCAAACCTTATCTGCATTCGAAGACCAACAAAAGGTCTTCGAATTTTCTGTGTCTACTGCTCTGAATGGTCACGGCTGTGAAGAGGGTTCAGGCAAAACCCCTGTTGGTCGGCATTATATTCGCGCCAAAATTGGCTTTAATCAGCCGATTAATTCTGTGTTTGTCGGTAGGCGACCGACAGGTGAGATTTACAGTGAAGCTCTGGCTCATGCACATCCAAATCGTGATTGGATTTTGTCGCGCATTCTATGGTTATGTGGGCAAGAGATAGGGGTGAATCGACTTGGTAATCGGGATTCCATGTCTCGTTATATTTATATTCATGGCACGCCCGATAGTGAACCCATGGGGGTGCCGAAGAGTCATGGTTGCGTGCGCATGCGCAATGACGATGTCATTAAATTATTTGATTGGGTGCCTTCTGGTTGCCCTGTGTTGATAGAGGTTTAAGTGCAAGTTACCTTAATTACGGATATTCAAGGCTCTAGTCTGCTTGAAGAAGAAAAAGCCTGGCTTAACCATGCTTTTTTAGGTGGCATTATTTTATTTTCTCGCCACTTTAAAAATCGCGACCAATTGATTTCGCTAATTAATGAAATTAAATCCATCAACCCTAATTTATTGATCACAGTGGACCATGAAGGTGGTCGCGTTCAACGCTTTCGTGAAGGGTTTACGCATGTGCCTGCTATGGGTAAGTTGGGTGTGTTATACGAGACGGACCCAGACCGAGCCAAGCAAATGGCCAAGGCATCGGCCATGGTGCTTGCTTATGAACTCCAAGAAGTGGGTGTTGATTTAACCTACGCCCCTGTATTGGATATTGATTATCAGCGAAATACTGTCATCGGCGATCGTGCGTTCGCTGGACAAAAAGAAGCGGTGCAGGATCTGGCCAATCAGTTTATGGCCGGCCTTAAAGAGATGGATTTTGCAGTTGTGGCAAAGCACTTTCCAGGCCACGGCTGGGTGAACTTGGATAGTCATGTGGCTTGTCCAGTGGATGAACGTACATTAGAAGAAATTGAGCAGCAAGATTTGCTGCCGTTTAAGCAGCTATTGCCACTAATTGATTGGATGATGCCTGCCCATGTGGTGTATGAAAAAGTAGACAGTGAGCCTGCGGGTTTTTCTGAGTTTTGGTTGCAACACGTACTACGTGGCCAATTAGGTTTTAAAGGGCGAATCGTCAGTGATGATTTGAGTATGGCGGGGGCGGCGGTTAAGGGCGATTATAAGAGCCGAGCACAAGCGGCCATGGCAGCAGGCTGTGATGTGCTACTGGCTTGTAATCATGCGCAGGCATCGTTAGAGATTTTAAATGCTTTAAGTGAGCTGAATGCGGAACCTTACAGCTTAAAATCTTACAAACCCACAATGCATTTAAATGATAATAAACAAGCCTACATGAATGGGTTGGCTATGTTGGCAGAGTTGGAGTGAGCATGTTAGAAACAAAGGATTTAATGGCGTTATTGGAAGTCTGGTGGATACAAGGCCTGCTGGGTTTACTTGCAGGTGTGTTGGCTTATTTTGTTGCAAAGTTTGTGATTGCTAAGCTAAAAGTGAAAGCCAGTCGTACACGCAACTTATTTGATGATGCCGTGGTGGGTGCGCTTGAGACACCGGTTAATTACGCCATTTTACTTTGCACAATTGTCTACGTGCTGTTGATTGTTCAGCATGAATTTAACACTAAGTTGCTCCCGCAAGCGCAGCACTTATATGTGGTGGCTTCTTCTGTGTTGTTTGCATGGTTTGTGATGCGTTTAATTCGCATACGTGAAAATCAAATACTTAAAGGTCGCATAGAAACCAAAGCCGATAAAACCACAATAAGCGCAATCTTTAAGCTGTTACGCATTAGTGTGATTATCCTGACGTGCTTGGTTGTTTTTCAAACCCTGGGTTTGTCGATTAGCGGTATCATTGCCTTTGGTGGTGTTGGTGGTGCGGCCGTCGCGTTTGCTGCAAAAGATTTATTGGCCAACTTTTTTGGTGGTCTAATGGTGTATTTGGATAAGCCGTTCTCAGTTGGTGATTGGGTGCGCAGCCCAGACCAAAATATTGAAGGTACCGTTGAAAATATTGGCTGGCGCGTAACGCGTATTCGGACCTTTGATCAGCGTCCTTTGTACGTACCTAACTCGGTGTTTACACAGATTAGCATTGAAAACCCATCACGTATGAGTCATCGCCGTATTTACGAAACCATTGGTGTTCGATATCAGGACTTCTCCCAAGTGGAATCCATTTGTGAGCAGGTTGAAGCCTACTTAAAAGCGAATAATGATATTGATGAAAAACAAACCCTAATGGTGAACTTTAATAGTTTTGCGGATTCGTCATTAGAGTTTTTCATTTACTGTTTTACCCATACGACGCACTGGCAGACATTTCATGGCATAAAACAAAAAGTGCTCTTTAAAGTGGGTGAGATCATTAATAATGAAGGTGCGCAGATAGCATTCCCAAGCAGAAGCATCTACATGGAAAATAATGTGCCGGTAGAAGATGTGCGAAATACTCAAACTGCTCGTCCTGAGCAGGCTATGTCAGGTGAACGAAAAAAACCGAGTGAAACGGCGCAAGCCAGCTCTAAAGAAAGACGTGTGAGTCAAAATGGCCCAGATAATGATGCGTCCCATGATGGTGATAGTGATTAATTGATATGGGTGTATCTATGAATAAAACCGCATTAACCGCCATCATCGGTGGGACCGGGCTCACGGAGTACCCGGGTTTAAAGATCACTGAACAAAAACAAGTGACAACGAAATTAGGCGAAGCCAGTGCGCCTTTGCTGTTTGGTGAGTTAATGGGGTTGCCTGTTGTGTTTTTGGCGCGCCACGGCCACCCGCATAAGCTGCCACCGCATAAGGTGAATTACCGAGCAAACATGTTGGCACTTAAACAAGCAGGTGTCAGTGATATTATTGCTGTGAACGCGGTGGGGGGGATTACTGATGCAATGGCCCCGGAAGCGATTTGTATTCCTGACCAGATCATTGATTACACTTATGGTCGTGAAGATACGTTTTTCGATGGTATTTACCGCCCATTGGATCATATCGACTTTACTCACCCTTATGATGAGGCGCTGGCTTCACAGCTTTATTTTGCTGCTGAGTCTAAAAATATTATGGTGCAGCAAGGCGGGGTGTACGCTGCCACGCAGGGGCCGCGTTTAGAAACCATTGCTGAAATTAACCGTTTGGAAAAAGATGGTTGTGATGTGGTAGGTATGACAGGTATGCCTGAGGCTGTACTTGCAAGAGAGCTAGGCTTGCCTTATGCGTGTTTAGCCTTGGTGGTGAATCGAGCCGCTGGGAAGAGCGAAAACATCATTACGATGGACGATATTCGAAATAGTCTTGAAAAGGGCATGTATAAGGTTCAGGCAATTATCGCAGGGTATTTGGCGAGTAAGTAATGCGTTGGTTGAATAAAGCGATATTAGCGTAAAAAGAATCACCCCTTTTTGATCTTCAAAAAGTGGTTTTTTATTTATAGGCGAACGTTAAG
>JBNMQC010000217.1:0-4287 GCA_051277445.1 Bermanella sp.
TATTGTGCTTGCCCTTAGTGCTCATATTGGGCTGTCGCGAGCAAACACCCCACTTTTTTTCTGACATCACATTGGATGAAAAAAATAAGTTCGCGTACCTCGAGGCACATCAACTGTCTTTGACATTATCCAAGCTGACCAAAGAAATTGATGAGTCTGGTTTTAACCCCATTCTCAACACCGCATTTCACCTTGAGGATGAGCAGCACGGCCCCTGGGCGCAAGCTTGGGTTGCGTTTAACATTAGCATCTTAGTGGCAGATAAGGAGATTGTGGCCATTAAGCGTGCAGGGGTACTGCAAGACCATTCTATGGATATCAACGTGCAACAAACACTGCCCAAATTTGGCATCAAGCCCAGCGACGTTCAGATCCAAATTCAGCCCATTGCTTGGATGCCCAGCTACCCGCTTAACATACTCATGGGTGACCAAATCGCCCCATAACCCCTGCATTTGTGTCAACTTTCGCCATTGTGTCCGCTTTTGTTTCATTGCTATGGTACACACACAATAACAAATACCTGGTGATAACATGACCGCCTATGAACCCATGACACTTGAAGACGCTATCCACCAGCGCCGCTCTATACGTGGCTATAAACCAGACCCTATTGATCAAGACACGATCGATCATATTTTAAACACGGCACAACTAAGTCCATCTAATTGTAATGTGCAGCCTTGGCAAGTCTTGCTGGCCACAGGCCAAGCCTGTCAGGATTTAAAAGATAAGATGCATCATGCCTTTATGCATGGTCAAAATATGAATCCAGATTTCTCCGGTTTGCCTAAATTTGAAGGGGAAATGCGCACCAGACAAGTTGAGTGCGCTCAAGCACTTTACGGGGCAATGGATATTGCCCGTGACGATAAAATCGCTCGCATGAAAGCCACGGCTCGAAACTATCAATTTTTTGATGCCCCCCATGTATTGTTCATCACCATGAGAAAGGATTTTAGTCCTGCGATTGCCGTGGATGTGGGCATGTATGCACAAACCTTGATGCTGCTCATGACCGCCCATGGGATTGGTAGCTGCGCTCAAGCAAGTACGGCTTATTACCCGAATATTGTTCGCGATTTTTTCGAGCTTGATGACGATATGGGGGTTTTATTCGGTATCAGTTTTGGCTATGAAGATGAAACAGTGGATGCGAATAAAACCCGAACCTCAAGAGCGCCGTTGGCTCAAGTGGTCACGCATAAATGCTAAGTCAGACCTTTACTTTTAGCCAGCGTGTCAGTAGCTGCTGCAAAAGTGCTTTCTTATAGGGTTTGGCTAAGAAGTCATTCATGCCTGCTTGCAGGCATTGATTTTTCACATCGTACAAAGCGTTAGCAGTTAGGGCGATAATAGGAGTGATCTTATTTAACCCCTCTTCTTCACGCAAAACTTTCGTGGCTTGATAGCCATCCATATTGGGCATCTGTAGATCCATTAAAATCAAATCATATTGATTTTGACGGGCAAGATGAACGGCCTGCAAACCGTCCTCGGCAAGATCGCAGTGAAGGCCAAAATCCTTGAGCATTTTGAGGGCAACTTTTTGATTCACGGTATTGTCTTCCACTAACAAAACGCGCGATAAAAATGTCTCGGCTGCCAGCTCTTCTTCAGCCTCAATCTGATAATCCGCTTGCGTGGTCGCCAGTTCCCAGGTGAATTGACAGATGAAACGCGAGCCTTGCTCAGCGGCACTTTGCACGATCAGCTCACCATTCATTTTCTCAACCAACTGTTTTGAGATCGCAAGACCCAGCCCAGTGCCACCGTACTGTCTTGAAATTGAGGCATCTTCTTGTTGGAACGCGTCAAAGATGCGATCAATATTATCTTCGCTAATGCCCTTACCGGAATCGCTGACAATAATATTTAATTTAATGCGATCGTTGATGCGCTCTACATCACCAATACTTAAGCCCACATACCCTTTTTTGGTAAATTTAACTGCATTCCCAAGCAGGTTAACCAAAATCTGATGCAGGCGTGTTTCATCGGCTTTGACCCGCAGGTGCTCAATGGCAGATATATCCACTTCGAACTGTAAGTCTTTATTGGAAACGATGGATTTAAAGCTGTCTGCAATTCTGCGCAAACTATGATGAAGGTCAAAGAACTTCTGATCCAGTTCTATATTACCTTGTTCAATTTTAGAGAAATCTAAAATGTCGTTAATCAAGCCAAGTAAATGGTCACCTGAGGACAAAGCGATTTCGACATATTCGTCTTGCTCTTTGGATAACACCGTCGACTGCATCAATTGCAGCATACCCAACACGCCGTTCATGGGGGTTCTTAACTCGTGGGTCATGACCGCTAAGAATTCACTTTTTGCTTTATTGGCTTGTTCGGATGCTTCTCGCTCTTTGATCAAGCTATCCACATAATGCTCTTGGACTTCTTCAGACTTTTGCAGCTCTTTTGCAAGCGTGTTGACGCCTTCTTGCAATTGTTTCACTTCTCCATTTGCGGATTCAGCGGTACGCGCACTATAGTCACCTTGCGCCATCCGTTCTACGATGGCAGACAATCGAGAAATAGGGGTCACTAAACGCGCGCCACTTAACCAAGCGATCAAACCACAGATGCCCATGGCCACACTGGCGATTAAAAAAGCATTGAGGATAATTTCGTTTTGCCTGTGCTCAACGAAATTAGTCGATAAGCCGACCCTAACTTGCCCTAATATCTTTTCTTGTTTCTGTTTCGTGAACCAATCATCGTCATCGGCTAGGACATCGTATTGAATGATGTCCGCTTGGTACCACCTTAAGCGGCTCTTGGCATTTTCCAGCGGGCTACTGCTTATCTTCATATCACTTTGGCTAAATAATAAGCCCCCAGCGATGTCTTCAATTTCGATGAACTCGACGTCTTTATCGTCCAATAACACGCGAGTAAGCGGGGAGATAATGGAAGGGTTACCGGTTAATACAAAATAATCCGCGGTTGATGCCAACTGAACAGCAATCAACTGGCCTTTATTGTCCAGCTCATGCTTTACATCCTGAATCCGCACATTAATAAAGTAACCACTGAGCACTACGGATAAAATTAACGCAGGGCCAAGACCTAAAATCAGGGTTTGAGTGTATAGGCTCCATCCCTTATTTCTCATCTGAGGCCTCCTTCACTTGCTTAACTAAGGAGGCAACATCATCAACGACGATGTTTAATGAGCGCGCCACTTGAGCATTCACGCTGATATTAAAATAAGGGTTATTTAAAATGGGTTGCGCAGTGTGCTCATTACGTACCCACTGAGCCGCTGCCATTAGAGTCTCTTCAATGCCAGAATAGGTACTGGCAACCGCTCCGGCCCTGACATAGCCCTTGTCTGGGCCAATGAGCGCTTTTCCAGAGCGGTACAAGCGCATCAAGATACTGCGAATTGTTGTAGTGTTGTATAAAGCATCATCATTCACCCCTAGAACAAGGTCCACATCCGCTAATACTTTTAGTGCCTGGCGATCCCAATCCAAAGGGTCTTTCAATTCTGCCCAGTGCAAATTCAGATCAAAACGTTTAGCTAGTAAATCCAGCTCCCCACGATTGGCTTGATATTGCCCTGAATAAAACACACCCACTTGCTTAGCTTGCGGCACTAAGGCGTGGATTAAAGCCAATTGTTTCACCATATCAGGGGTATTTTCTAGGGTGGTAAAGTATTGCAAGTACTCTGCACTGAGCTTAATACGAGCCGCATCAGGGAGAAAGAGCGCAAGAACAGGGGCTTTTTTGGGCTTTAACTGACTGAGTAACTGATTAAGGGCATTGGGCCCTAATGTGAGCCATTTATCGATGGAGGATAAATCGAGGGACTTTAGCTGAGGCACCGAGATCAGTTCAATGGAATGCTGGGGGAGCTGGGCGTTAAGTTGCTTTTGGAAGGCGGTGATTTGGTCGCTTGGCGCATCCACGAGTAAGCCTACCGTGCTTCCCCAAGTGGACAGGGAAATGAGCAAAGTAATGAAAACCAAGATGATTCTTAAAGGATAACCGACTGAGCGTCCCATGCTCTAACTTACAACTCCTAATCTTATGTGCCTAAATTAATAGTAGTAGAGCATTATGCCTAATACTTGATTAATGCGCTCGTTCTAATCGCTTAGATTGAGATTTAGGGGCAAATTTTCGGTCTAAATAGCGAATTATGTCGTCTGATTCATATAACCAGCGACTACCCGAGGGGCTTTCAATGCGCAAACACGGTACTTGCGCCCTGCCACCACCGGATAACAGCTCTTTTTGATACGTATGACAACGGTTTAGATTCTTCACAGT
>JBNMQC010000218.1:0-4269 GCA_051277445.1 Bermanella sp.
CTTGTTGTGCCAGTTTTATCGCCAACAACCAGTGCCACTTGCTATATCGGCCATGTAATATGTTTTACTGTTCATGCGATATGAAGATGCTTCATGGTTAGCATATTGATGTAAAGTTAAATGGATCCATGGAAGGCTAAGGATAATCTCGATAAATGAAAGAGGTTGAGCTGTCCGATCTGGTTGTTAGTAATATGGCGAGTAACGTTAAGTCTGTTAATGTTAAATCTTTAGTAGCAAGGCCGTCTGAATTGAAACCTGAGTAAGCTGATGAGATTAAACTAGGTATGACTAACGTGATCGTTATCACTGCATTGGTGGGCTAAACGCAGCGCCTGATGATAATTTTGGTCTAATCATTTAGAGCAAGTGGTGAAGGTTACCCTCGTTGTGTCTGGAGATTATGTTGGCATTCATAGAGTGCTTTAAAAATCTCACTATCATTGTGTGGGTTTAATTTCCTGATACAAACTGAGTAAGCGTTTTGCATCATCATTAGGTTGTTTTTCATAATGTGCAATCATGGTATTTCGGTAGGCGAGATGGCGAAGGTTTGATGTGTCCCACATGCTCTCACCCACTAAGCTTAGCGTTTGTGTTACTTGATTGCTTACCTGTATGACTTCATAAAATAGATTGTTATCTTCGACTATTTGCTCGCTGACCAAACCTAGATTTAAGCTGTTTAACCCGTTTCGGACCTTATGTAACTGACGAACAGGGCATAAAATAAAGTCTAAACGTGTCGAGTTTTTTACGTCTTTATGTTTGCTAGCGATATCGGCGACCATTTCAATTAATAAATCCCCTCCGACCCCTGCAATGATCACTAAGTGGCTTTTATTTTCGACTAGGTCGATGGTAGCAGTATCTATGCAATGGACCGTCCAGTTATTAAACGGTTGATTGTTTAAACGTTGCTGTACTTGTGAAATTAAATGGGGCACAACATCGACAAAGTGAATCTGACTGTCAGGGTGCTCTATCATTAACTGTTGGCCTAGATAGCCATGGTCGCAGCAGCAGTCCCAAATATGATCAAAGACATTGGGTGTAATGGTTTGGCAGATTTTAGTGAGTCGATTGCTTAGATTCATACTGAAGTGTTTGTTAGACGTATTCGATTGAAACAGGAATACCCGCATCGATGAATTTTTGTCTTAAGCGAAACAGTGAGACGCCATAAGTGGTGATGGGTAAACCTTCAAATTCTGGGTGGGCGTTTAAAAAGTCTTCTTCTTCAATATAGCGTTTCAAAACCACACTGTCTTGTGGTGCTTTTTGAAATTCAGTAAAGGCTTTGTTGGCTGTGTCAGTCACGAGTTCATCGATAGCAATGAGTGCATCAACGACATCTACAGGCAGCTTCTTTTTACCGGACTCCCACTTTCTGATGGAACGCTCATCCACATCAATGACTTTGACCAATGTTGAGATCGATAGGCCAACCGCTTCTCGTAATGTTTTAAATTCGGCACAGTGCATAATGTTGACTCTATAAGAGAAGGGAGAAAGGGCAATTATAGCAAATTCATTTTTATTCACAGTGTTCATTTATAGGCGTTTCAGGATATGAAGGTGAGTGATTGTGAGTTGATATGTGTTTATTAGTATTGTGTTTAAAGATTTAAATCAGGCCTGTGTGATATTATGGCCGCCTTTTTTACATGGAATTAAGGGATTAAAGTGAGAATATTAACGGCGTTATGGTTAATGAGTTTGATCAGTGGTTGTACAAGTATGTACGTGGCAAAGCAGGATGACGAACCTCATGGCTACTTCGAGAACAAGCTCGATGAGCAGCGTTATCAGGTTCATTATCAAACCTACAAATCGATCACACAGGCTGAGATGTTTAATTTTGTGATTAAGCGATCTGCTCAATTGGCATTCGCCAATGGCTATTCTTATTTCACGTTATCCGATATGCAAAATGAATCCGTAATAGAGCTGATTCAAATGCCAGAAATCATGGGTAGCGCCACGCAAATTAATACCTACACCGTTTCTACTCAGTCCCACATTGCGGCCCCTGGTTACACCATGGAAATGAATATTAAGACCGCCAGTGCAGTTGCCCATTTTACCCATGAGGCATCCATGCCAGGTGTGTATTGGGTGGAGCCTCTCATCAATGATTAATGATTTTGAGAAGTAAGCTTATCCAAGCTACTTCTCAATCTCATTGGATGCAATACCAAAACTTATGGTCGGTAAGTGGCGTTTTGACTGACAGGGTTTAGACTAAGACTAAACACGCCCCAACTTCGTCACCAATAGAGATTGCCATGCTTAAGCTTTGGCTAGTGTATTTGGCCTTCTTGCCCATGTGGGGGCAGGCCAATACAGCCGTACCAGAGATCCCCAATCGAATCGTACTGGCCACAACCAACTGGTGCCCATACGCTTGCTCAAATTCAGACACTTCCCCAGGCATTGCCTATGAGTACGTGAAAGCGGTTCTTAAAAAGAAAGGAATCGATGCACATATACGGTTTTATCCTTGGACCCGCGCCATTAAAGAGGTTAGATCTGGCCGTGCCCATGGATTACTGACGGCCGTTCGTGAAGAAGCCCCGTATTTAAATTTTACCCATACACCGACCATGGCGTATCGAGTGTGCTTTTTTACTCAAGCATCCAGTGATTGGGTGTTTCAGGGTGCTCAGTCACTCAATCAGGTGACGTTAGGCGCCATTCGAGGTTATGGCTATGACCCGCAAGTAGATGAATACATTCGCGATCCAAACTCTCAAGTCTCGCTTCAGCTGATTTCAGGTGGTGATGAAATCCTTCGTTTTATTAATATGTTGTCGCTAAAGCGCATTGATACGTTTTTAGATGATCAATATGTGGTGGCTTGGCAAGCAAAATCTAAGAAGGTTGATTTCTCTGAGGTGAGAAACGCGGGGTGTTTAGCCGATAACCCCTTTTATTTGGCATTGAACCCAGCCATTGAGTGGGGCGACAAGTTCATTGATTTGCTTGATGGGGCGTTTTCAAATAATGAAAATAAAGCGTTATTGAATACCATTTTAAAAAAATACACGGCCCAAGATTAACTTCAAGGCCGTGTAATAAAGACGTTAATTAAGCGGCTTTAGTTGGTAATAGCTGTTGCGCTTTTGCACCCACAAGCATGGCAGCCACAAAGACAAACACATCACCGTAACCATAACCCAATGCGGCAATCGCAGGCCCTGGGCAATAACCCACTATCGCCCAGCCCATGCCAAATAAACTGGCGCCAATGATTAGCTGCTTATCAATGTTCACTTTAGTTGGCAGCGAAAAGCGTTTCGTAAAAAGCGGTTTGCCCTGTTTTTTCATCAGTATTTGAAAACAAGGAAGGGCAACTGCTAATGCGCCAATCATGACAAACATCAAGCTTGGGTCCCAATTTAATAAATCCAAAAAGCCCTGTACTCGCTCAGGGTTGTTCATGTCGGATGCAGCTAGGCCTGCTCCAAATAAAATACCGGCTAGTAGTGCGACGATTTTCTGCATTTTAAATGCTCCAGCCTAATAGGTGACGTAAAACAAACATGCTGACAATGGCTGCGGCCATAAACGTCAGTGTGGCTACGATGGAGCGCGTTGAAAAACGTGAGATGCCACAGATACCATGGCCACTTGTGCAACCATTCCCCATAGCGGTACCAAACCCCACAAGCAAACCACCGATAATCAGCAGCGGCATACTGGTATCCGGCGCAGGGGGAAAATCTTGGCCTGATAACCAATGAAACAAAAGTGTGCCAGCGACAAGGCCTACTAAAAACAGGATGCGCCAAGCTTGTTGAGTAATGGGGGCCGCGATCAATGAGAACGCGATGCCGCAAATACCCGCGATGCGGCCAATACCTGCAAATAGAACAACAGCGGCTAAGCCTATTAAGGCGCCACCACCTAAAACATGGATAAATGAGACGGAATCAAACATTGGCTATCTTTCAATAAGTGAACGAGGAGGGTAGTTTAGCGAAAGGTAATATAAAGAACGAATATCAATAGTTTCTAATATTAGAATCTATTGATATAAGTGTTGAACAAGATCAGCCTAGATCTTGTTCTTTTTGGTGTTTACGCACCGCCCAATCCCAACCACCCATGTGGTTCCACTGGTTAACGATCAAAGCAAATAACTCAGCGGTTTTTTGCGTGTCATAAAGGGCTGAGTGCGCGGCTTTATTATCAAAATCGATACCGGCCAGCATGCAAGAGCGCGCTAAAACCGTGTGACCCAAAGCTAGGCCTGCAAGTGTTGCG
>JBNMQC010000219.1:0-4246 GCA_051277445.1 Bermanella sp.
GCATGCAATAGATTCAAACCTTCAAGGGAGAACGTAGAAAATGTGGTTAAGGCACCTAAAAACCCCACCATGATCAGTTCTCTCCAGTAACCTGTCATTTTAAGGTAATCAAGGATAATGACAGCGCATACACCCATTAAAAATGAGCCTATAAAATTGATGGCAAGTGTAGCAAAGGGGAAGCTAGTTCCCAATAACTTAGTGAAATAGCCACTTAAAAAAGCCCTAGAAACCGCCCCTAAAGCCCCGCCAAGGGCAATTACTAGATAATGCATAGCTATTCATACCTTTTAATAGGGCTTTGTTCGTCCAGTTGAGCAAAAAAATCAAACTTTGCGCCAATCTTGGTTTCAAGGCCACGGTCCGTTGGATGGTAAAATTTGTGCTCTTTAAGCTCTTTAGGTAGATAGGATTCACCTGCGGCGTAAGCCATGGGCTCGTCATGGGCGTAACGATATTCCTGCCCATATGCCTCTTTCTTCATAAGCTCGGTAGGCGCATTACGAAGGTGAAGTGGTACATCATAACTAGGGGTGTTGCGAATCAGCTCTCGAGTTTGGTTGTAGGCAGCATAAACCGCATTGCTTTTTGGCGCGCAGGCCAGATAGTTAATCGCTTGAGCAATGACCAACTCACCCTCTGGACTGCCTAAGCGTTCGTAAGCCATCCAAGCATTCATGGCGACCTCGAGGCCTCTAGGGTCTGCATTTCCGATATCTTCTGAAGCCATACGCACAACACGCCGGGCAATATATAAAGGGTCACACCCACCGTCTAGCATTCGACAGTACCAGTACATGGCACCATCAGGACTGGAGCCACGGACAGATTTATGCAGGGCGGATATCTGTTCATAGAAGATATCGCCGCCCTTATCGAAACGTCGAACCGATTCTTGGGCAATTTCCTGTGCTAACTCAAAGCTAATATGCTGTTTGTCATCCGCTTGGGCTAAATCCACGGCCATTTCTAATAAATTGAGCGCTCTTCGTGCATCGCCATCTGCAATACTGGCTAAGAAACGTGCCGCTTCATTATCAAGAGTAAGATCAAGTGCCTTTAATTGTTCGTCCTTAACCAGGCATTCCTGAAGCAGGTTTTCTACGATTTCTATACCCAAGCTGCGTAATTTATAAACTCGGGCTCGCGAGAGTAATGCTGAATTTAACTCAAAACTTGGATTTTCAGTGGTGGCACCAATAAAGATCACCGTGCCATTCTCAACAAATGGCAAAAAGGCATCTTGTTGAGACTTATTAAACCGATGCACCTCATCAACAAATAAAAGTGCAGCTCGCCCCTGCTGTCTGATATGAATAGCTTTATCCATGCAGGCTCGAATCTCTTTGACCCCATCCATAACCGCAGACAAAGCCAAAAATTCAGCATCCGCATAATTGGCAAGCAATTTAGCCAATGTGGTTTTACCCACACCAGGCGGCCCCCAAAAGATCATGGAGTGAAGCTGCCCACTCTCAATTACCTTTCTAAGCGCCTTGTCTTCACCTAGTAAGTGTTCTTGCCCGACATAACCATCAAGATCATGAGGGCGCATTCTCGAGGCCAGTGGTTCCTGTGATGAAGGGGCATTAAACAGTGAATCTTGCATTTTATTCGCTACGGATCACATCAACACCGGCCGGCGCGATAAATTCAAAGTCGGATGATTTCAAACGGCTGTCAGACATCACATTTTGAAAGCGGATGATGGTTTTTTGACCTACTTCATCCTGAATGACCATGCGCTGGATTTGTTTGCTGCCATTGAATTCAATACGCAACCGATCGAATAACACATCGACCTGCTTAGGGATTAACACAAAATGCTGCTCATCCTGAAGCGTCTCTGAGTATATATCGTACTCATTCGCTATTTGCTTGGTGTCGCCTGATAACAACAAGGCAGGCGTAGCAGACAGTTTTTTATTTAATGCCTGCATGGTCACTTGCTCAAGGTCTGCATCATATTGCCACAAGGTTTCGCCATTACTGATCAATAGTTGTGCGTAAGGTTCAAGACTTTCCCAGCGAAATTTATTTGGATGCTTAAGAGATAGCTTTCCTTTTTGTGTTTGCAATAAGGTGCCTTTGCCGTCAAAAGTATGCTGTACGAAATCCGCAGAAACATTATTTAACTGATTTAAATTTTCCGATAGCGCGTCATATTCTGGATTTTGAGCCATTACTAAGCTTGATAAGAATAAACATACGGACACTAAATACTTCATAAATTTCCTTAACTAACGGGAGGTGGCGCGAGAACTTCTCGAGAGCCATTTTGACTAGGAGTCGATACCACTCCGGCTTGTTCCATTGATTCAACCAATCGAGCAGCTCGGTTGTAACCGATTCTTAATTTACGCTGCACACTTGAGATGGATACTTTTCTGGTTTGCGTGACAAAGGCAACCGCTTCATCGAATAATGCATCGCCTTCCCCTTCGTCACTTTCATTACTAAAGCCAGGAATTACGACACTGCTATCTCCACCTTCAGTAATAGATTCAATAAATACCGGAGTGCCCCGTTTTTTCCAATCAGCAACGACCGCATGCACTTCATGGTCATCGACAAACGCCCCATGAACACGAATTGGCAGTGAGGTACCTGGCGGCAAGTACAACATATCACCATGACCGAGAAGCTGCTCAGCGCCACCTTGGTCAAGAATGGTACGAGAATCAATACGGGAGCTCACCTGAAACGCCATGCGTGTGGGAACGTTGGCTTTTATTAAGCCTGTAATAATATCAACCGAAGGTCGCTGAGTGGCCAGAATTAAGTGAATACCCGCGGCACGCGCTTTTTGTGCGATACGTGCAATTAGTTCTTCAACCTTTTTACCAACAATCATCATCATGTCGGCAAATTCGTCAATCACAACCACAATGTAAGGCAATTTACCTAAATCAGGTGCGTATTCTTCAAAGCTTTCTTCTGGATTCCAGAATGGATCTTTTATTGGCTCGCCTGCTGCCATGGCATCCAACACTTTTTTGTTGTAACCCGCTAGGTTTCGCACACCTAAGGCGGCCATTAATTTATAGCGACGCTCCATTTCCCCAACACACCAACGCAAACCATTTGCGGCTTCTTTCATGTCTGTAATAACGGGGGTCAATAAATGCGGTATACCTTCATAGATAGACAGCTCAAGCATTTTAGGGTCGATCATAATCATTCTTACATCATCTGGCCCTGCTTTATAAAGCATACTGATAATCATGCTGTTTACACCCACAGACTTACCTGAGCCCGTGGTACCAGCTACCAATAAATGAGGCATTTTGGCTAAATCGGCAGTCACAGGGTCGCCTGCTATATCGTGACCAAGTGCAAACGATAACGGCGATGACATTTTTTGGTATTCATGTGACGCCAATACATCACCAAGAAACACCATGGCGCGATTTTCATTTGGCACTTCTAAACCCATAACGGACTTACCCGGTATGACTTCAACCACCCGCACACTGATCATTGCCAAAGAGCGAGCTAGATCACTTGCAAGGTTGGTTATTTTGGAAGCTTTAACACCTGGGGCAGGTTGTATCTCAAAGCGTGTAATTACAGGGCCAGGATTCACCGCCACCACTTCAATTTTAACGCCAAAATCGCTCAACTTTTGTTCAAGCAAACGTGACATTTCTTCTAATTTCTCTGGGCTATAGCCCGTCTCTTGCGGGCCGTCCTCATGACTCAGTAAATTAAGGGAGGGCAATTGTGTTGGCTCGAATAACTTTCCTTGAACACTACTGGTGCCTTTTGATTTCTTCTCAAACGGCTCAATTTTAATTTTCTTCTCTTCAGCAATCGTCTGAATTTTTTCAACTATTTTTGTTACGGGTTTTTTAGCAACTGCGACAGGCTCGGATACGGTGGTTTTTGCTGCACTAGCTGCAGAAGATTGCTGACGCAAAACTGGGATAGAATCTTTAATCTGTTGATCACTGCTGACTAAGTTGCGTACAAGAGTGGGCTCTAAATGTTTTTTTGAGTCTGTTGTTTTTACAGAAGATAACGAGGAAAGTTTGGCTTTAATAAAAGCCAGTATCGTTAACGTTTTACCGCCAAGCACATCCAGAGTGGCCAACCAAGCAATATCACCGCACACAGTCAGGCCAAATAGAAAGGTCACAACAAGTAAAATGGTTGCACCAGCCAAGCCGAGATAGGTAGCCAGAGGATTGGCCAAGGTTTGACCAATAACACCACCCGCTCCACCAGGCAGGCCTTGAGTGCCATC
>JBNMQC010000220.1:0-4240 GCA_051277445.1 Bermanella sp.
AAGAGACTCTTGATCGATGGTGGTTTCACAGCGAATATTGAACTGGCAAACGGCTTGATCTGGAACCACATTAAACACGGTACCACCGGTAACGCGCGATATGTTGACGGTAATTCCACGCTCCTCATCTGCCAAGCTTGCGAGAGTCTGAGCAGCCTCGGCTATTAGCAAAATTGCATTTCTGCCCTTACTGATTTCTCTGCCAGCATGGGCCGCACGTCCATGCACCGTTAGTGTGAAATTACCGGAACCTTTACGGGCCCCAACTAGCGTGCCATCTGCCAAGGCGGGTTCATAAATCAAGCCTGCATGGGCGCTTTTTGCAGCGAATCTAAGTAGCTCTGCCGATCCGTGAGAGCCGGTCTCTTCATCGGCGTTTAAAATAACTCGCCAACCTAGTTGGTTGCTAGTTTGAGCTCGCTCAAAAGCTCTTAAGGCATTGAGCATTACTAGAATCCCGCCCTTCATGTCAGCAACTCCAGGGCCGTGAATCGTTGACTCATCAACAATTCTTGGAGATTGAAAGTGATGTTCTTTTGGGAAGACAGTATCCATGTGTCCCACAAGCAGGATTTGAATAGGCGCATCTTCCCGCTTAACGCAGCTAATAATGTTGCCGTATGTCTCGGAAATAGCCTGCCCTAAATGATTGACCCTTTGAACCGACTTCGACTCTAGCACCTCGATAGAGTCACTAAGCGGCGCGAAAGCTTTGTAATATTCATCACAAACGGTCGCTAAACCCTCAAGGTTTCCTGTGCCAGAATTAATTGCTGACAAGTGCATCAATTGATCAACCATGGATTGTTGTTGAGAAGCAATCCATCCCTCAATATCATTTTGACTCATTGTAGAATTCAATTATTTAGCCCGCAGTTCTTGCAAGACCGAACTCATGATCTTGACACCTTTTGCTATATCCTCATCGGACATATTAAGCGGCGGCAGCAAACGAATCATATTGCTGCCTGATTTTCCAACGATCATATTATGTTCACGAAGCTTAACCAGAACGTCGGTGTTAGGCACCACACATTTCAGACCTATCATTAAGCCCAAGCCGTGGACTGACTCAACTATGTCGGGAAATTCTTCGGTCAAGCGTTTCAACTCGCTTTGCAGAAACTCTCCTTTACGGCTAACCTCAGTTAAAAGATTTGGCTCCAAGAGAAGGTCCATTACCGCATTGCCAACCGCCATCGCTAATGGATTACCACCAAAAGTGCTGCCGTGACTTCCGAACACCATAGAGTTCCCCACTTTTGCCGTTGTCAGACACGCGCCTATCGGAAAACCACCTCCGAGACCCTTAGCCAACACCATTACATCAGGTGTCACATTGTAGTGCTCGTATGCGAATAACTTACCCGATCGTCCTATTCCACATTGAACTTCGTCAAACATTAAGACCAGATCGAGATCATCGCAAAGCTTACGCACTTGACTGACAAACTCTTGGGTTATCGGGCGAATACCACCTTCCCCCTGCACTGTTTCAAATACAATTCCCGCGGTTTCATCGGTTACTGCATTTTTAAGAGCATCGAAGTCTCCCCATTGCACTTGATCAAATCCATAGTCAGTGGGAATAAAGCCCTTCATCTGAGCTTGATTACCTGCGGCAGCCAAGGCGGCCAAAGTGCGGCCGTGAAAGCTCTCGGTCAGCCCAATGATTCGCGTGCGTCTGGTGTTACCCTTGACGGCTTGGTAACCGCGAATCGCCTTGATGCCTGCTTCTGCACCCTCTGTGCCAGAATTAGCAAAAAACACACTGTCCGCGAAGCTATTTTCCACTAGCCGTTTGGCAAGCAATTCGCCTTCAGGAATGCGAAATACGTTTGAAAGATGCCACAGCTTTTCACTTTGATCTTTGAGCGCCTTCACCAAGTGTGGGTGAGCGTGACCAAAGCTTGTTACCGCAATCCCAGACAAAAAATCCAGATACGCATTACCCTGTTCATCAAACACCTGACTGCCAATGCCGTGGGTAAAAACCAATTCTTTAGGTGGATTATAGTTTGGCCACAGTGCCTCACGTGGATTGCTTTCAGGGGTTGCTTCGAATTCAGTTTTTTCAGCAATTGCAGTCATGGATATCTCCAACGAATAATATTTAGTAATATAGCTTATCAAGAAAGCCACAAAAGGAATTATTTATCTTTTGGACTTTGATAAATAACGTGTTTTTATTTAGCAGTTATTCCGAATTATATTCGGAATAACTGCTAAACACTCTTTTACGAACCGATTTTCAAGAAAAATAGATGCTTTATGACCAGTGTAAAACTCGACAAAATTGACCTTAAAATACTCGAAACCCTGCAGCGAGACGGACGAATCACTAATCAGAATCTTGCCAAAAAGGTTTGTCTTTCGCCGAGCTCTTGCTTACAAAGAGTGAGAAGGCTCGAAAGTCAGCAGGTTATCTGCTCTTATCACGCAAGAATTGATCTTGCCGCTGTCGCCAGGCACATCATGTGCATTGCCGCTGTTTCATTGAAAAATCATACACGTGAAGAGTTTAAAGCCTTTGAAACGTTGGTCGCGTCAATTCCAGAGGTAGTGGAATGCTTCACCGTAAGCGGCGAATCGGATTTCATTATCAGAATTATCTGTGCCGACATGAATCGCTATTTAGACATTAACAATCATCTGGTAAGTTCGAGCACCTATCAGGTCAATATTAATTCCTACGTTGTAATGAAAGAAAACAAGGCATTTAAACAAGTAGAACTAAAAACATTAAAAGGTGCCGACTCCCCCGCACCGGATTAAGCTCTGCGCTGCGGCCCCAGACCTCCTAATTAAGTAAATCTGCCTATTTAAAACGCAAAAAAAAGCCTACGCGGATCAACCGCGTAGGCAAAAATACCCAAAAACATTCAAATCTGATTTGTTACGTGAGCCTCAAAGAAAGAGGGAGAGGTTCGTTCAACTGGCTCACGTAAGACTTGGCGTAGGTAATTACTTCCTTGCACAAGCCGTGCCAAACATAGAAAGTCGCGGTATATAAGGTTTTACAGAGAGTTTTGCGCGAAGCGGTAGAGATACCCGAACCATTTTAGCTCGTCTTTGCTCGATATTGGTGCCCAAAACCCAGTTTGGTTGATCAGTGCGGCCCCGGAGCAACGGTTGCCCAACGCTCAATTTTACCGAGCAAATCAGCCTGAACAAAAGGCTTAGCTAAAAAATCACTCATGCCTACACCAGCACACGCGCTCATATAAGATTCTGAATTGGTTGGTGTGAGTGCAACAATGGGAGTATCGCAGCCTCGATCTCGCAGCTGCCGAGTTGCTTCGACGCCACTCATTTCAGGCATCTGTACATCCATTAGAATAACTTCATATTTGCTAGCGACTACCAAATCCAAAGCGACTTTACCGTTTTCAGTACTCTCCACATTCACGCCAATGCTCTCTAGAATCTTTCTAAGCAAAATCTGGTTAACCTCATTATCTTCAGCGACAAGAACAGTCACCGCTGTCAGCGCGGCATGAGCATTTGAGCTTTTTATAGGATTAAGCTGCGGAGCAAAGCCCTCTTCATAACGGATTTTCAGGGCAGAAATACTGCCCTTACCTTCGTCGCTTTTAACACTTATCGTGCCGCCCAACAGATCAGAAAATTGCTTCGCAATACTTAACCACCAAGCCGATGCCTCAAAAAGAGTTAACGTTACCAGACACTATTTGATGGCAGGGGTCGAAAAGCGACTGAATCCAGTGCTGCGCTACGCCAATCCCCGTATCTTAAACGGCAAACTCCAAGCGCCCAGGTCTGTGCTGTACGCTAAGATACACAGCGCCATTGTTCGAAAACTTAATCGCGTCGCTAAAAGGAGTTGATCAGCATCTGAGATCAGTGAACCGGATCGGTGACAACATAAATAGCAACCCCATAGTTAATACTTGCCCCTAACTTGACGTTGTTCTCAGAAACCATCGGCGCAAGTGTTGCAACAATATTGTCAATCGTGTCCTTCATATTCATTGGCTTAAGCGAAACTTCTATCGCGCCTGCCTGCAAGTTTGAAAAATCGAGAACCTCGTTAACGACGTTCAACAGCAGTTTAGACGAAAGTTGAATTTGTGACACATAGGCAGCTGCATTAGCACTCAGCTCTTCCTGTGCACAGAGTTCACTAAAGCCGAGACCCCATTCAATGGTGTTCGGATTTCATGGCTCATTGATGCTAAGAACTTTGCTCTGCTTACAACCACCTTAGCCTCGATCGATT
>JBNMQC010000221.1:0-4182 GCA_051277445.1 Bermanella sp.
TGATTGCAAGCTCACAGAACTACTAAGCGAGTTATTAAAAGCAGGTTGTCCTGATCGGGTTGCTATTGAACTATCACCTAACTTAAGCGAAGCATTGGCATCGCAGCCTTTATTGGCCGGTGTTGCGCTGGCTGGAAGTGAGTCAACCTGCATGCATTACAATCAACTGCTCGCAGCAAGAGAAGGCCGTTTAGCTCAATTAATTTATGAAACCGATTTAAGTAACTTAACTCATCTTAGTAACCCAAGCTTGTGCTTGCGTTTTATGACCGAACGCACACGCACCATTAACGTCACCGCCATTGGCGGCAATGCCACATTACTCGAATTAGGCAGCGCTGAATAATCAAACCCGTAATTGAAACATGTTAAATACAATAAGAGGAACAAGGAATGATTGAAAATAGCTTTGCTATCAGTTTCACGTTTATCGCCTATCTTGTGGTGATGCTGTCTGTGGGTTTGTGGGCCTATAAACGCACCACCAGCTCTGAGGATTACTTCTTAGGCGGGCGCTCTTTGGGTCCTTGGCCGGCTGCATTATCAGCTGGCGCTTCCGACATGAGTGGTTGGCTACTACTGGGTTTACCAGGTTATGCATACGCATCCGGTATGGAATCCATCTGGTTGGCAGGCGGCCTATTAGTGGGGACCTGGCTAAATTGGTTGATCTGTGCAAAACGCTTGCGCACTTATTCCATTGTGGCCAATAACTCACTGACCATACCCGCTTACTTAGCACAGCGTTTTGAAGATAAATCGAAATTACTGCAATCCATTTCCGCCGTGTTTATTTTATTATTCTTTTTGTTCTATACCAGTTCTGGATTAGTGGCGGGCGGAAAACTATTTGAAACCGTTTTTGGTTTTGATTACACCACCGCGGTTATTATCGGCACGGTTTGCGTGGTGTCCTATACGCTGTTTGGTGGTTTCTTAGCGGTGTCTTGGACCGATTTAATTCAAGGCTTACTCATGGTAGCTGCGCTGATGATCGTGCCGATCGTGGCCCTCGAGGGCTCCCTTAGCGATCTGGGGCAAACTCTCAGTGCGAAAAACCCAGAACTGCTGAATATTTGGAGCGACGTAAAAGGTGAACCGCTTTCGGCCATTGCAATCATTTCATTGGTGGCATGGGGCCTGGGTTACTTTGGCCAGCCCCATATATTAGCGCGTTTTGAAGCCACTCGTAGTAATGGCGATATCAAAAGCGCACGCCGCATTGCGGTGAGCTGGACCGCCCTTTCAATGGCAGGTGCTTTATTAATTGGTTTCGTCGGCATTGCATATGTCGACACTCACCTTGGTGGCAGCATCAAAGACGGCGAAACCATTTTTATGCTACTCGTGAATGCGGTTTTCCATCCGGTTATTGCGGGTATTTTATTAGCGGCTATTTTGGCGGCCATTATGAGTACCGCTGATTCACAGCTGCTGGTCTCTTCTTCTGCATTGGCCGAGGATTTTTATAAGCAGGTGTTCCGCCCACAAGCCACTCAAGAAGAAATTGTGAAAGTAGGCCGTATTGCCGTTATCGCGTTGTCCATCGTGGCATTGATGTTGGCCATGAACCCTGAAAGCACGGTATTAGGTTTAGTTTCTTATGCTTGGGCAGGTTTTGGCGCCGCATTTGGCCCCGCCATTTTATTGAGCTTATTCTGGAAAGGTATGAACCGCAATGGCGCGCTAGCCGGTGTGGTAATCGGTGGTGTGACGGTTGTCGTATGGAAGCAATTAACCGGCGGCATATTTGATTTGTATGAAATTGTGCCTGGATTTATTTTTGCATCCATCGCCATTATCGCTGTGAGTAAATTGACCGGAGGCCCTGCAGCATCCGTATTAAAAACCCATGAAGAATATGAAAGCAAACTCATCAGCTTAGATTAATATTAAGCTTGCTAGCACGGCTGACGATCCTTATCAGCCGTGCTCTTTTCGTTACCGTTTCGACTACTCGCCACTCAACAAACTCGTATCTTGAATGAACATAACGTCTATTCTGGCCACGTCTTTTTGTGAGAATGCTAAGGTTAATAGATTAAATTTAAGTAAATACGTTTGCCGCGTAAATAGCATGACGTTGTGAGCGCGATTATTTAACTCACTCAGTATGAAATATTAGTAATGTAAATAAAAAAACCCAGCCCTGATGCGGGCTGGGTAAAAAGAACAAGCCGGCAAGGCGCCGAACTTGTAGGGACTCGTTGAAGGGCTTACGCCACTTCTTGGGTTTTTGCTTGCGGCGCTGGGGTGCGAATCAAGTGGTCAAATGCACCCAAACTTGCTTTCGAACCTTCACCCATAGCGATGATAATCTGCTTATAAGGTACCGTGGTCACATCACCTGCGGCAAAAATACCCGGTACCGATGTTTCCCCTTTTGCACTTACTTCAATTTCACCACGTGGTGATAACGCCACGCCGCTGTCTTTCAAAAATTCGCTGTTTGGCACTAAACCAATCTGAACGAAAATACCCGCTAGGTCTATTTGCTTTTCATCGCCTGTTGCCCGGTCAGTGTAATTAAGAGCCGTAACACGTGTGCCATCGCCGATGACCTCTGTGCTTTGAGCTTGTTTAATAATGGTCACATTGCTCATTGAGTTGGCTTTGTCCACTAACACCTTATCAGCGCGAAGCGTATCGGCAAATTCTAGAACCGTTACATGTTCAACAATACCCGCTAAATCTATGGCAGCCTCGATGCCGGAGTTACCGCCACCAATCACCGCTACTTTTTTACCTTTGAACAATGGGCCGTCGCAGTGTGGGCAATACGCTACGCCTTTGTTACGGTATTCTTGCTCGCCTGGTACATTCATTTCTCTCCAGCGGGCACCGGTTGAAAGAATCACACTGCGACTTTTTAGCGTTGCGCCGCTGTCTAGCTCCACATGAATGTAACCGTCTTCGGTTTTTTCAGCGCGAATAATATTCGTCGCTTTTTGCTCACTCATAATGTCCACATCGTATTCTTTCACGTGCTCTTCAAGGGCCATGGCCAGTTTAGGACCTTGGGTTTCTTTCACTGAAATAAAGTTTTCAATGCCCATGGTATCCATTACCTGTCCACCGAAACGCTCCGCAACCACACCGGTGCGTATGCCTTTTCGCGCTGCGTAAATGGCAGCCGATGCACCCGCAGGACCACCGCCTACCACCAGTACTTCGTAAGGCTCTTTTTCACTCAGTGCCGCTGCTTGTTTTGCTGCCGCGCCACTGTCTACTTTTTTCAATATCTCAGTCAGGCTAATACGACCAGATGTAAAGTGTTCACCGTTCAAGTACACGCTGGGTACTGCCATGATGTTGCGTTCGGATACTTCATCTTGAAACGCCGCGCCGTCGATCATGGTGGTTTTAATCTTAGGATTAATGGCTGCCATCATATTCAAGGCTTGCACCACATCCGGACAATTTTGACAGCTCAATGAAATGAACACTTCAAAATTCAATTCTTGATCAAGATTCGCGATTTGCTCAATCACTTCAGGCTCAAGTTTCATTGGGTGGCCACCGCTGTGTAATAGTGCCAGCACCAAAGAAGTGAATTCGTGGCCCATAGGCAAACCCGCAAACCCTAATGCGGTGTGTTTTTCAGGGTTCACCACCTGCATGATTGGCTTACGATTTGAAGCGGCTTGATCTTCAAATACTTTCACTTTGTCGTTTAGAGAGGCAATATCCGTCGCTAAACCCTGTAATTTTTGGGCGGTATCACTGTCATCAAGGCTAAGCACTAGATGCACATCACTTTTTAAATTGTCTAAATACGCTTTTAACTGGGTTTTCATGTTTTGGTCTAACATAGTGATACCTTCTGTCTTTAAAATAATGCTAGTACGGGAGACTTGCTGCTTGCTCCCACTTAAATTTCTCTCCTAAATTGGAGGCCAAAAGTGTTTGCTAATTTTAAAAGCTAATCGTCATTAGCAAATGTGTTTACTGACTATCAAATTTTCTCAAAACACCCCAACCCTATTAGGTTGTTAAGTTGGGGAAGTTTTTAAGGAAACTGCATTCTTCCTAAGCGCTGGCCAAGCCGATCTGGCTTGGCCATGAACCTTTAAGCACTGGATATAGGGTGTATACCCGTCCTTATCGATTTCCGCTGTTTGCGCAAATAAATGTTATTTACGACTTAGATTTTGCCTACTAGGTCAAGAGATGGCGCTAGAG
>JBNMQC010000222.1:0-4176 GCA_051277445.1 Bermanella sp.
AAAAGGAGAGCGCATGTTGGGTTATTTGGCAGGTTTATCACTTGGGTTTAGTTTGATACTGGCCATCGGTGCACAAAATGCTTTTGTCTTACGCCAAGGCTTGAAACGTCAGCATGTGTTTCTGGTATTCGTGATTTGCGCTGTATCGGATGCCTTACTTATTACGGCTGGGGTTGCTGGATTTGCATCGGTCATTAAGCAGCTACCTTGGTTAGAACCCTTGGCCCGTTATGCAGGTGTTGCGTTTCTAGTGGCCTATGGGGCGAAAAGTATGTGGCAAGCGCTTAATACGTCAGAGCGGTTAGTTGCCAGTGCGCAGGAAGAGACATCGGCGATCAAGATTGCTTTAACCTGTTTAGCCTTTACGTGGTTAAACCCGCATGTGTATCTGGATACGGTCTTTTTGTTGGGAGCCATCTCCACTCAGTATCCAGGTCAGCAAGTTGAGTTTGCATTGGGTGGGGTGAGTGCGTCATTTTTGTTTTTTGCGGCATTGGCATATGGTGCAAGGCTACTTGCACCTATCTTTGAAAAACCATTGGCGTGGCGTATTTTCGATGTGTTGATTGCGTTGGTAATGTGGTTAATTGCAGTGAAACTATTGTTGTTGTCACACTAAATCGCATACTTTAGGTTGATATGCCTTCAGCCTATAACGTATGCGCTTTGTGGTTTACTTTTTAGGCGAGCTAGTTTGCCAAATAGACTCATTCACGGATGGTTTATCGCCAGATTGTTTTTTGTCTTTGTTTAAGGAGATAGTTGGGCGCTTAGCTTTGGCTGGCTTCGAATCTTCTGCGTCTTGGAATTTTGGGTTTTTATAAACCACTTTTTCACTTTCTTTTTTCGGCTTCAAGAACGGTTTGGTATTCGGTTTACCTTTATTTTTCTTATAGGCCTCTTTTTTATTCTCAAACTTGCCTTTAACGGCTTGGAATTCAGACTGCTTTTGAGCTGTTGAGTTGTTGGTATGTTTCTTTTGTAGGCCTTGTAGGAAGTTACGTAAAATTTGATCTTGGCATTCGCGATAGTGCTTATGATCAGGCTTACGGAAAAACGCGGTTAACTCTGCTTTGCCCATTAGAAATTCAGCGCTTTCCAGTAAGTCTAGAATGTCTTGGTCGATCAGGTTTAGGGCGATCTTCAGCTTTCTGAAAATAATATTATTGTTAAGGGCAAATTCAGCCGCTGGGGTAGGGCCGTCTTTTTTGCCGCGTTTTTCAATAATGAAGCCATTTAAGAACTGTGCCATTTCATGATCTGAGCAGCGCACATACGCCGGATCATCGTCTTTTTTCAGCCAGGTATTGACCAAGGCAGGCGTAACCTCAAGACCACCTAAGGCGCAGATGGCGACCATTTTTTGATCATTGTAGTTGAAGGTATAGCGTAAACGGCGAAGAACGTAGTTATTGGTCACGAAGGGCTCGAATGCAAAGAATGTACAAAACCTAATTCTAGCGGGTTTTGTCGTAAATTTATTGTGAAATTTCCCCATGTTAGAAATTGATCTAACAAATCGCCAAAATTAGGCCTGTGTTTCGTCAATTTGATGTTTTTTGCAGTTTTTTTAGAAACTCTAGACGGGCGGTATCTTGCGGGTCCGACCATGGCGTGGTGTCGTATTGCCTAAGAGGGAAGCCCTCTATATGAGTTTCACCAATGCGACTATCACCGTAGCTGGTTCGTATGCCGGGGCGTTCGGGTAATTTGGTTAACACCCAGGTGTCAAGCAGGTAGGGTCCAGGATTGTTGGCCGAGCGCAGCACTTCACTGTGAACCTGTAGTGCCCAAGTGGTTTTACCTTTAACCAAGTTTTGCTTTGCGGTTAAGTGAGCAATAGGGCTTTTGGCTTGATTAAATAAATTGGCGGATAGCCGATAGCGCCCCGGCTCTTTGATGCTTATGTTTACGGGAATCATCAAGTTCACACCTTCCACATACGTTTCCCCAACCGACTGAATCGTGCCGTTATCTGGTGAGTATTTAATGGGTGATAAAATCGCCAGATGCCCATGTTCTGCAAAGTTAAAGCTGGCTTTGATATGCAGGTCAACTGGCCAATCGTTCGCTTTTGAATCTAATGTAGCCTCGTATAGGCCCTCTTTCTTTTCCACTTTAAAGGTCGAAATGGCCTTATTGTTTTCAACTAATTCAATGGATACCTGTGTTGGCTTGATTGGACCAGATGATGATAAGGTTGCACGTATTACATCGCCGCGCTTATAGGTAAAGCGATCAGGTGTGAGTTGCGCACTGGACTCAACCCCTTCACCTAGGTTTAAGGTGACGGGTAAAACGGCTAAGGGCTCCAGTAGATCAGTTTGTCCTTCACCAATTGGAGTTGAGTAATGGGGGTAGCGAATGTTTTGTTCATAATGGCTAGCCAGTACACCCATTTGCTCGCTCAGTTCTTTTTCCAAGATTTTATCGACAGCGGTTGTTTGTGCTGGTTGTGTCGCCTGCATCGATAAGTCTGGCTGTATGGCGGGCGGTGAGGGGAGCGTGTTCGATTCAATAATCTCTACTTCATTTAGGGCAAAGCCTAAAATTGAAATCAATATGATGCCGATTAACCAAGCGCGCATAGGTAACCTTAAAAGTAATCATTTAAATCATGCAAATAAAAAGGCTAATGAAGCGAATCCATTAGCCTTTTGTTTTTAAGTGCTCTGTAACCCTTAGTTGTTGAGGGTTTCGTACACTTTTTGGCTCATGGTTGAGTTTTTGCTGTTGGTTACGTAAAGGTAATCAGCAAACCAACCATCGTAGTACTTGGTTGAGAAGTCGACGTTAATGCCACCGGCATTAAAGTTGTTATCAACGTAAGTCAGCTGTACGCCAGTTTGATCTCCAATGGTGCCATTGTGGTGAGTTTTGTCACCCATTAAGACAGCAAAGTGGTTAGTGAAAAGCGTGCTAGGTGCGTTGGCCCTGCCATTTTTAATCTTACCGTTGAAAGCGACATTCTTAGAGCAGCTGTCATACGCTTTAGCGTCTACGGCACCACAACTTGAGTGAGTTGGAACCACGCCGTCATCGGTGCCTGAGATAAAGCCTCCTGTTACACCAAGATAAGCGTTGCCAGCACCTGCAAAGCGCAAGCGTGGAACAGTGCTTGGGGAGACAGCAAGGTTTCGCGCCGAAGCAGGTTGAAGATCATAAAGCACACCCAGGTCTTGATCGCTCTCTAACTTGCCACCCATGAACCATTCAACCGCGGATACTGCCAGAGTCGAGCCGAAGTTATTGCTGGTTACAACGGAAACCACGGTGTCTGCAATCTCAGTACCGCCGCCAGCGCCTGCAAAGTCTAAAGAAGTTAGGATGTTTAAAGGGGTGTAACCGTTAGCCGATAACCAGTCTGCTTGGTTCTCAAGGAAGTAGCGCGCAACAAGGTCACCGGTTGAATGGGTGACAAGCACGCAGCCATCATTACATAGGCCAGACAATGAAAGGTTAACGGCATCATCATATAGGCGTTGCGCTGTTGCACCTTCAATGCGCTCTGAAGAGTCCCAATCTAATCGGGCTTCAGCGCGAGAATTCCAGTAATCAGACCAATAGTTTTGGCCGTTTTGCACAATTTCATTGTTTGAAGCAGGTTGATTTAATACGTTATCTGGCTGGAAACCATGAACCAGAATCACATTATGACCGGCTAGTTGTGCTTGGCTGCTTGCGGCAAGGCCAGCGAGTGCCAGCGTTGGAAGTAGGGTGCTAAGTTTCATTTGGATGGCCTGTGCTGCTTATTATTATCGTTATGGAGTTTGCGCATCCGTTTGCTAACTCGATCGGATGGTCAACTTATCACAAGATAAAAGGTGAAATTTGGCCTTTTTTGCGTATTTAGGTAAAAGGATGACGGATTACTACTTTAGGGTGGTCAGTGTATGATATTTAATCAGTATTGCGAGTATTAATCGGTACATATGTCTACATACTCTTAAAGCCAGATTGATTAGATTGTGCCTGCTGAACAAGGGCTGTGCTAATATTGGCCTTTGATATGGGGATTTTATGCAGTCACAGCCGAACAACCCGCTTCACGGTATTACGCTCAAACAGCTACTTACAGATTTAGAAGCCCATTTAGGGTTTGAAGCCATGGGCGAAGAAGTGAATATACGTTGCTTTACTCATGACCCAAGCATCAATTCAAGTTTAAAGTTTTTA
>JBNMQC010000223.1:0-4163 GCA_051277445.1 Bermanella sp.
TTAGCCGCAGCACTAACAGGCCAATACGATCTGGTTTTATTGGATGTGATGCTCCCAAAGATGAATGGTTTCGATGTACTTAAACAGCTACGTACTGAGTCAATGCTGCCTGTGATTATGCTGACGGCTCGAGGTGACAGTGTTGATCGTGTATTGGGCTTAGAGCATGGGGCGGATGATTATATCCCCAAGCCTTATCACCATCATGAACTTGTCGCTCGTATTAAGGCGTTGTTTCGCCGTATCGAAGCAGGGCAGCCTAAGGTGGCCAATGCATGGCTTCAGGTTGATGAACTTAAATTGCATAAAGCGACCCGCAGCGTAAAGCTGCACAACGAAGAGGTTGAACTTACGGGTGCAGAATTTGGCGTATTGTTAACGTTATTGGAAAGTGCAGGCGAGGTGGTCGATAAGGAAGTGCTTTCTCAAAGTGCATTAGGGCGTCGATTAAGTGCGTTTGACCGCAGCATCGATATGCATGTCAGTAATTTACGCAAGAAGCTCGGCGAGCGTAATGACGGTAAAGCGTATATTAAAACGGTTCGTGGCCAAGGCTATATTTTGGTACAGGACTGAACATGATCAGGCTTATTCATTTAAAATATTTCTTAAATTAGGCACTGATATGCGCTGGCGAAATTCGTTATTTATTAAAATTTTTCTTTGGTTTTGGATTGTTGTTATTGTGAGTATGACGGTTGCCACGCTGTCTTTTCAATGGCTGCAAGACGATTATCATCGACCGTTAGAGTTGCGCGAGAAAATATTATTACAGCGCATTGCTGAAAATAGCCTGCCATTGGCAATTAAAAAACGAGGGTTGTGGGCGCGGTTGGAGCCTGGCTGGAATATTGTTAAATTCGAAGAAGCTCAACTGAACGACCTTCCCCATGATGTTGCTGAATTTTATGAACATGCGGTAGCTGAACAGCAGTCTCTATGGGGGCAGGAAGATGGTTTTATGATGATGGGGCCTTTGGTTCACCGCGAGCAAATATACATTGCGGTGAGTCGTTATCATTGGCGACACTCTTTAGATGAAGGGGAACGCTGGTTAATTCCTTTTTTAGTAGTACTTATGGTTTCTCTTATGTGTGGCGTGCTTGCGTGGCACTTAACAAGCCCTATTCGTCGTTTGCAGAAGGCGGCTAAAAAATTGAGCGCAGGAGATTTTGATATCTCAGAGTTGCGGTCCAATCTTAATCGTGGCGATGAGTTGGGTGATTTATCGATAGAGTTTGTTGAAATGGCGGATTCGTTGCAGCGCCTTTTACAAAGTCATCGTCAGCTACTGCGTGATGTTTCCCATGAATTACGCTCACCGCTGACACGTTTGCAAATAGCACTAGGCATTGCGCGCAAAAAAGACTCAGGCAATTCTTTACAAGCTGAGCACGATAGAATTGAACGCGCTGCAGGGCAAGTGGCCAATCTGGTGACACAGATTTTAGATTTGGCTAAGCTGCAGCAAGAGGGTGATTTAACTACCGAGAAATTAGATCTTGTGACATTGTTTAAAATTTGGCTGCAGGATGCTGAATTGGAATTAGCCGCTAAGCATCTGACTATAGAGTGGCAGTTGGATACTGATAAAGTATTTTGTGATATTGATGCGGTATTAATGCAGCGAGCTTTTGATAATGTCTTGCGTAACGCGATTCGCTTTAGTCCTGACTCGGGTGTATTGACATTAAGCTTGGGGAAAATTGATCAGCAGCTTATTTTTAAAATATGCGATCAAGGCCCAGGAGTCAGTGAGGATCAACTTGAAGCTATTTTTGCTCCTTTCACCCAAGCTGATCAATCGCGGAGCCATACAGTCAGCGGTGGTTATGGCATTGGCTTAGCGATGGTCCAGCGAATTCTGAATATGCATCGGGGTGAGGTGTGCGCAAAAAATATTCCTGGTTCGGGTTTGTGTGTTGAATGGTCTTTACCCGATCAGGCTAAAAATTAAGGTGATTATGTTAACGACACAGAAAAGTTAGGGGAAAGCAGGCCTTTAAAGAACTGCGTCATGTCTTGATTTAGCACGTCGTTTTAGTAACGAACATTTGGAGTCAATTCCCCCAGTAATCGGCTAATTCGTGATTTGAAGTAAATATGAGCTAAAAATCGATCGATTTTGTTCGCTTTGCTGGATTTTTTGGACAAATTTTGGTATCTAATGTCCTACTTTTTACGTGAGCCAGTTTTGAGTTTGGTTTACGCTACCCTCTCCACCTAATTATTACGCAATTGGAAGAGTAAAATGTCTGAAGATATGAAGCAAGCTGCCCTCGATTATCATGAGTTCCCTAAGCCAGGTAAGATCAGTATTGAACTGTCTACACCCGCTCAAACAGCGCGTGATTTAGCCCTAGCTTACAGCCCAGGTGTTGCTGAGCCAGTTAAAGCCATCGCTGCAAATCCAGAAGATGCCTACCGCTACACGGGTAAAGGTAACTTGGTTGCTGTTATTACTGACGGTTCTGCTATTTTAGGTCTTGGTAACCTTGGTCCATTGGCATCTAAGCCAGTGATGGAAGGTAAGTCGCTATTATTCAAACGTTTTGCCGGTATTGATTCTATCGATATCGAAGTTGAATCTGAAAGCCCGCAAGCGTTTATCGATACCGTGCGCCGCATTGCTAATACCTTTGGTGGTATTAACCTTGAAGATATCAAAGCCCCTGAGTGTTTTGAAATCGAACGTACCTTGATCGAGCAGTGTTCTATCCCTGTTTTCCATGATGATCAACACGGTACTGCGATTGTAACAGTTGCCGGTATGATGAATGCTTTGGAAATTCAAGGTAAAAAGCTTGAAGACGCAACCATGACTGTTTTGGGTGCGGGCGCTGCTGCGATCTCTTGCTCTAAGCTATTGATACTTGCGGGCATGAAGCCTCAAAATATCTTCATGTGTGACCGTAAAGGCGTTATTCATTCAGGTCGTGACGATCTTAACCAGTATAAGGCGATGTTTGCAGTTGAAACTGACAAGCGTACCTTGGCTGATGCGATGGAAGGGGCTGACATCTTCTTAGGTCTTTCGGGTCCTAACTTGCTAGCGCCTGAATTGTTGAAAAAGATGGCGCCAAACCCAATCGTTTTCGCATGTTCTAACCCAGATCCAGAAATCGCTCCTGCCCTTGCGCACGAAGTTCGTGATGACTTGATCATGTCGACTGGCCGTTCTGATTTCCCTAACCAGGTGAACAACGTTCTTGGCTTCCCATTCATCTTTCGTGGTGCTTTAGACGTTCGTGCTTCTGTCATTAACGAAGAGATGAAGTTGGCTGCTGCTTACGCAATTGCTGCTTTGGCGAAAGAACCCGTTCCTCAGGACGTTTTGGATGCCTACGAACTGACTTCATTAGAGTTAGGTCGTCAGTACATTATTCCTAAGCCAACAGACTCACGTCTATTGGGTGTGGTTGCTGCAGCCGTTGCTAAAGCCGCTGTTGATACCGGGGTTGCTCAGCTGCCTTATCCAGCTAACTACCCATTAAACTCAGTTGACGACATCTAATCATTAGAGAGTTAATCGTTGGTGAGTTTTTGGTAGGTATAAAAAAACCGGCTTAGGCCGGTTTTTTTATGTCTGTTATTTTATATATTTATGTCATTCATCTTTACGGTGGCTATTAAATATGTAGCCTACTCTTGAGTATTAGAAGAGCAGTTGTGGCGAACTTTCGTCGTCGTCCTCATCGCTTCGTATAGCACTTGGCTGTGAGTTGTCCCGTGCGGGTATTTGTTCTTGCTTGAACAGTTCAAAAATCGCATTAGCTTGCCCTGGTTGTGCTAATAAACCTGTGTCAGGATCAATTCGTACGTTTACGATGCCATCTGGCTGAGGAAAAGGACGATACTTCTTATCCGCAAGCATGGCGCCCATATAGTCTACCCAAACTGGCAATGCAGTATTGCCGCCAAATGCCCAGCGTCCTAAAGTGCTGGGTTGGTCAAATCCTATCCATACGCTCGTAACAAGATCGCGATTATAACCAGAGAACCAAGCATCTTTTTGGTCATTAGTCGTGCCTGTTTTACCTGCAAGATCGTTGCGATTAAGTGCGAGAGCACGCTTGCCCGTGCCACGCTTAATCACATCTTGCAGCATGTTGTTCATAATGAAGTGTGTGCGCTCATCCATAATTCGAGGCGCAAGCTTGATC
>JBNMQC010000224.1:0-4162 GCA_051277445.1 Bermanella sp.
AAATGAACAATTTTTCAAGAATTGTTAAAGCAATAATTCCTTTTGATCAATCTTTTTATCTAATCAATGAACTGAGTTCGATTTACTGGCCACTGATTGTTTGTTTTTTGAACACCCTGATTTTTATAAGGCAAACAAAAATCAATAGCCAAATAAAATTTAGAGTACCTGAACTACTTTTTTTAGATCCTACTAGCTTATCAATTTCGCCTTGCTTTACAATATCAATCGGCTGCCAATCGACATTTGAACAATTTCCACTCAGCTCTGTATATTTTAAATCTTCGTCGTGAGGGTTATTAGCATAGTGGGCTTGCGCCACTGAACACTGATCATCTGCTTGATCTGCCGATATACATATTCTTAAGTTTTTAAGTAATGCTCTATCTGACCCTTGACCTAATTCTTCATCTTTTATGTAGATGAACATCATATGATTAACACCGACATCCAGCGGGACTTGATAGCTAAACCAATCATTTAAACTGCCCGCTTGTTGTAATATGTGCGGCGATTCTGTTTGTAAAGAGAGCGGTATTAGCATTCTCTCATTCACAAATGGGTATAAACCATCTGGAAATTTTGCATCGACTTTTGCATCGAATCTTAAATACAGCTCTTCATCTAATTCGGGGCCATTGAGGTAGGTCAACAGTACGCTCCTACCATTCGCCAATGTATTGCCTGAACTTAGCGCAACGCCATCATCTCCTAAGCTCACCCCATACCAAGGCTCAATGCCCTCTACATTTTGATTACTTACATGCGTATTTAAACCTGAAAACATTGGCCAGGGAATATTTGTATCCGCTATATTTAAAATAGATAACACTTTACTATTTAAGTTATGCGTCACACTTTGGTTATTTGCTGCGATAATTAATTGTTCGTCCTGTTCGCCAGTACTCCCCCCAGAAGCGTTTACTAAGAACTGGCATTGGCTTTTGGCGGGTATAGCTTGGTTAAATATCCAGCTGTTTTGATTAACATTGAAACTTGCTGAGTTATTTCCTTCCATATAAGCATCATCAACTTCGATGGCCTCTAATGTTGGATTAACAATCGTTAAAACTTCAGATTTATCACGGTTGAAACCTAAAAAACCGACCTTTTTATTGCCAACAATTGAAAACCCGTTGATTCGATTAACTACCCAATCAATAAATGGAGGAATCTCAGTGTATACACCGTAATACTCTGGTTCTCCACAGCCGTAACCCCAACTTACTAGCCCCGCAAGCTGAAAGCCGTTTTCAGAGGCAGTAACAATAGGCCCACCACTGTCGCCAGAGCATGAATCTATTCCACCTGATAATTCGCCAGCACAAAAGCTATATTGCCAGTAATCATTTTCTAACCCTGGATATGAGGAATGACAGATTGAATCCGATTGAAAACCAACCGTCACTTCACGTAATTCTGACGGGGAGGATGAAAGATCTCCCTCTTTAGTCAGCCCCCAACCCATGACAGTGAGTGAATCATTTTGCTTAATGTCTTTTAATGAATTAAGCAGCTTAATTGGCTCTTTACTGGAAGCGTTTTTTAACTTAATGATTGCAATATCTCGAGTAAGAGAATCATCATTGTATGCAGAGTGCTGTATGAACCAATCAACTTCCTCAAGGTTTGCACTTGGGGCTGGGTGACGACTCAACTCTCCAATCAATAACGATAGGCTACTTGCTTGCGCATTTTCTAAACAATGAGCGGCCGTTAAAACAAACTGCTCATGAATAAGTACACCACCACAAAAATGGCCACTTTCATTTTGTATTGACACCATCCATGAGTACGGTGACACAGAAGTGCTCCCACCGATAATATTGGATAGAGCTGCAGGAAAGGCAGAAAAAGAAACACTTAAAAAAAGGAAAAGATATGCAAATGGCTGTAAGAAAGGCATCGTATAAATACTACTAAACGAAACGGCGCACTATATTTAACTACTCACAAACTGTCACTATAAAACGCACAAAAAAGCCAGCAACCGCTGGCTTTTTAAAAATCCAATCAACTCAAATATCCCTAAAGCGTATGGGTCGGCCTATCTGAATTCAAGGCACCGGCCAAGTGAGTTTCGATCTTATTGCGCGCGGCGTTATTTTCCGCAAACTGCACACCCACACCGGCGGCTTTGTTGCCTTGGGCCCCTTTTGGGGTGATCCAGATGACCTTGCCCGCTACTGGGATTTTTTCTGGCTCGTCCATTAGGCTTAATAACATGAAGACTTCATCACCCATGGTGTAGCTTTTATTGGTGGGTATAAATAAGCCGCCGTGTTTAATAAACGGCATGTAGGCTGCGTATAACACGGCTTTGTCTTTGATGGTAAGTGAAAGTATGCCGTTACCGGGACCTAATTTAGGTGCCATAGTGTTTAACCTTTATTATTCTAATGCTGCTATTAATGGGCAGATTGCCCCAATAACGCCAACCAGTCAATGAGCAAAGATTCTGTCATCATGGTTGGGTTGGGGTTCGCTTGGCCGCGATAGGCTTGCTGTGATTGCATGAGTTTTTCCAGCGCCTGCTCTATTTGGCCATATTGTGCCCGCTGGGCCACTTGCTGAGTTTGGGCGGACAGTTCAAGCATGGATAAGGCTTGAGCATCAACCAACCCGGCTTTTTGTTTCTGTGCATCCAACAACAAGCCATAGAACCATTTCAGAATGTTCTGCATGTCCCAGTTTTTCCATTTAGTCAGCAGTTCATTCCATTGCACTTGGCGGTTTTGTAAGTCCATCATGTTTTGGCAAAACTGCATGTATTGCACGTGCACGTCTTGCTCGATCATATCCAGTGCTTTGAGTGGCGCACCACTGGCTAAACGCAGCACACTATTTGCGGCAGGCTCACTTAGCTCGGCCTCACAGTTTTGCTGAACCCAACTAAGAGCCTGATGAAAGTCAGGGCCATATACTGGAAATTGCTGACAACGACTTTTTATGGTGGCGAGCAAACCACTTGGCTGATGACTGTAAAGCAGCAAGGTAATATTCGCGCTGGGCTCTTCTAGGCTTTTAAGCAAGGCATTGGATGCATTCACATTCATGGCTTCGGCTGGGCCAAGCAATACGACTTTACTGTGGCCACGTTGTGCGGTGGTGTTCACAAACTCCGTTACCTTGCGCACTTGTTCAATTTTGATCTGTTTGCCTTTTTCTTCTGGCTCAACCATTAACAAATCTGGGTGGCTGCCCGCATTAAATAAATGGCAGCTACCACATTCGCCACACGGGCCAGCTTGCTGATTAGTACAGAGTAAAAACTGGCTAACCTCACGTAACAGCAGGCGTTTGCCTACACCCTCTTGTCCTACCAATAATAAAGCATGGCCTAAACGCTGCTTAGCATACTGCTGTAAAATACGATCGCTTACGGACTGCACCCACGGCAGAGCTTGAGCCACCTTCATGATTGGGCCTCAGCATTAAGCGCTTCTAAACAGGTTTGAATGTCAGACTGCACGGCCTGCAACGGCTGGGTGGCGTCAATCACAGCGAAGCGTTTTGCTTGGGCTGCGCGCTTTAAAAACATGTTGCGTACGCGATTAAAAAAAGCTAGATCCTCAGCTTCAATGCGATCCGCCGCACCCCGCTTGGCCGCGCGAGCACGACCAATTTCAACCGGCGCATCGAGTAATAACGTTAAGCTGGGCTGAAAGTCGCCATGTACTAAATGCTCAAGTTCGGCGATGGCTTGGGTGGGCATTTGACGGCCACCACCTTGGTAAGCGTATGTTGAATCGGTAAAACGATCGCAAATCACCCACTTACCTTGAGCAATGGCGGGCTTAATGACTTGCTCTAGGTGTTGTGCACGGGAGGCAAACATCATTAACAATTCAGCTTGGCTGGACACCTGGCCGCCATGAAGTAATAGCTCTCGCAGTTGCTCACCCAGCTCAGTACCACCAGGCTCACGAGTGGTTATGAACTCGATATCTTGTTGAGATAACCAGTTTTTAACAAATTCGATATTGGTGGTTTTGCCCACCCCTTCTATACCTTCAATGGTGATAAAGCGGCCCATCATTATTTGTTTTCCACTGGTGTCGAGCGATAGTCATCGCTGCGTTTTTGAATCTGGTAATAACGCACGGCTTTATTGTGCTCGGCTAAGGTTTTAGAAAATTGATGACTGCCATCGCCTTTCGCC
>JBNMQC010000225.1:0-4112 GCA_051277445.1 Bermanella sp.
GAAGAGCGTGATCGTTTGCGCGCACAGCGCATTCATCCTAGCTGCGCACTATGGGGCAAGGGAGACAGCTTAAGCGAAGGTGAGCTGCAAGCACTGGAGCAACAGCAGGCTCAGCGTTTTCCTGTATTGGCGGCGGGTCTAGAAAAGCAAGGCATGAAACAAGAGCGCCGTGCCACACGCATGTTGTTACCTGATTTATTTTGGCACTGGGCGGACGATACCAGTCTAGTGCTGCGTTTTAATTTAGCATCCGGTTATTTTGCCACATCTGTTCTGCGTGAGTTAGGCGACATCCAACAAGCGCAACGGGGTGATGATCGCGAGTCCATGGAATAGAACTGATGAAACTGTTATTAAGTAATGATGATGGCGTTCACGCAAAAGGCTTAATGGTATTAAGGCAATATTGCCAGCAAGCAGGATGGGATGTGCAGGTGATTGCCCCTGATCGCGACAGAAGCGGGGCCAGTAATTCGTTAACCCTCACTCGCCCATTATCGCCTTTATACTTAGCTGACGGTGCCATTAGCATAGATGGCACGCCTACTGACTGTGTGCATCTTGGGTTAAACGTATTGTGTCCATATCCACCTGAACGGGTGATTGCCGGAATCAATGCTGGGCCGAATCTTGGGGATGATGTGATTTATTCCGGCACAGTCGCCGCGGCAATGGAGGGACGCTTTTTGGATTTGCCTCCAATCGCGGTCTCCTTGGCGGGTAAAACCCATTACGAAACCGCCGCTCAGGTTCTGATTGAGCTGTTGCCTAAATTGCATACGTTGCAGTTACCTGCTCGCACCTTATTAAATGTCAATGTGCCCGATGTGCCCTTTAGTGAATTGGCTGGCACGGAGATCACCCGCCTAGGTCATCGCCAACGCAGTGATAACCCTGTTCATGCTCAAAATCCTCGCGGCAAAGAGTGCTATTGGATTAATGCCCAAGGCAAAGGGGCCGATGCGGGCCCTGGTACTGACTTTTATGCCATTGCCCATAACAAGGTATCCATCACGCCGATTCAGGTGGATATGACAGGCCATGAGAGCCTTGATGTCTTGAAAGGGCAGCTGCTATGACCCCGTTGCAATTGCAAGGCATTGGCATGACAAGCCAGCGCACCCGTGACCGCTTAATCACCCGTCTATTAGGTAAAGGCATTAAAAACCCAGATGTACTTGAGGTGATTGCCAATACCCCGCGCCATTTATTTGTGGATGAAGCGTTAAGCCACAAAGCCTACGAAGACACGGCGCTTCCCATCGGCTATGGCCAAACCATCAGTCAGCCCTATACCGTTGCGAAAATGACGGAAATCCTATTAGAAGCAGGAGAGCTCGATAACGTCCTTGAGATCGGCACGGGCTGTGGTTACCAAACCTTGGTGCTTTCTCAGCTCGTGCGTCGTGTTTATAGCGTCGAGCGCATTGCGCCACTTCAAAAGAAAGCCAAAGAACGCATGCAGTTGTTACGAGTGAACAATGTGCGTTTTCAGCACTCAGATGGTAACTGGGGATGGCCTGACGAAGGCCCATTTGATGCCATATTGTCTTGTGCGGCACCTGAAACCATACCCATGGAGTTGCTGTCGCAATTAAAAGTGGGTGGGCGTTTATTGATGCCAGTGGGCCCAGACGGTAAGCAAATGCTGCATCTTTTGATTCGTGAAGAAGATGGCATTACTAAAAAAATCATCGAACCGGTAAATTTTGTACCCATGCTCAGCGGTACACAAAAATAAGCGGCATAAGGCCGCCACAAAGGAATCACATGTTTTGGAACTTTCTTAAAGGTATGGCCATGGGCGCTGCGGACATTGTGCCCGGTGTGTCAGGCGGTACTATTGCGTTATTAACCGGTATTTACGAGCGATTAATTGGCGGTATCAAAAGTGTTGGCTGGGATACCCTGGTTACTCTCAAAGGCAAGGGTGTAAAAGCGGCCTGGCAACAAATGGATGGCACATTTTTAATGAGCATCTTGGCGGGCGCTGCTACCAGTATCATATTGTTATCCAAGATCTTGCATCACTTGATTGAAACCCAGCCTATTATGCTGTGGTCGTTCTTTTTTGGTTTGGTGCTGGCATCGGTGGTTTATGTGCTGCGACAAGTGGATCAATGGAATGTGCCTCGTCTTGTCTGGTTGGCCGTGGGCACGTTAGTGGCCGCTTTAATTAGTCTGTCACCGGCAGCGGCATTAGAGGCGACCCCTTTAAGCCTATTCTTTGCCGGTGCCATTGCCATATGTGCCATGATCTTGCCGGGCATTTCCGGTAGCTTCATTTTATTGCTCATGGGCATGTACAGCGTGGTTCTGGGCGCGGTTAAAAGTTTTGACCTAGTAAGCATAGGCATCTTTGCTGGCGGCTGTTTAGTGGGCATTATGTTGTTCTCGAGAGTCTTATCTTGGTTATTGCAGCACTACCACAATGCCACTATGGCGTTATTGAGCGGCTTTATGTTGGGTGCCTTAGTGAAGTTATGGCCATGGAAACTGGTGACAAGCTATCGTGAGAACAGTGCTGGGGAGCAAGTTCCCTTCATTGAGAGCCCTATTTGGCCATGGCAGCAGGCAGAGCCTCAACTTGGTTTGGCGATAGTCGCGGTTATGGTTGGTTTTTCGATTGTGTTTGTATTGGATTACGCGCTCAAAACACGTAAATAGTATAAAAAACACACGCCAGTTAACCGGATTAGTAGAAGGTAAATGGCGAAATGGCCAGCAGAAAATTGGCAAAGTATGAAACGAAGTGTTACGAAATGTGAACTAACTCTTTTTTTTAGACGATTTTCAGATATAACTTAAATTTTTGAGAATACATGCCTATAAAAACAAAAAAGTTAATGGATGAGAGCCTAGTGCAAAAACTCAAGTGTCAAAAAATCCATCAAATTAGGGTGTTTACTCAAATACCTGCGCTAATCATCATGAGCTTCCTGCTTGGAAGCCTGTCGGGTTGCACCGGTTTTGTCTCTGTTGAGCAAAAATTTAACCCAGTGAGCGATGATCGCAATATCCACATTGTGCAAAAAAGCGAAACCCTATTCGCGCTCGCATGGCGCTATGGCTGGGATTATAAAGCGTTAGCGAGTGCTAACAATATCGCCTACCCCTATACCATTTACCCAGGTCAAAAGATCCGAATTCGACATAGCCAGTTTGCTTCAAGTGCTCCCAACACAGGCAGTAGCAAAACTTTGACGAAAAACAAGAGTATAAAAAATAGCCATGGGCCAAGTGCCTATAAAAATAGTCCTCAAGCGCCAAAACCTGTGGTCAGACAATCAAACTTAGGTTGGAGCTGGCCAGCCAAAGGTGAGGTAATCGCCAAATTTTCAACGAAAGCACCTACCAATAAGGGGATTGATATCAGCGGTACCTTAGGGGAATCTGTATTTGCGGCAGCGGCCGGTTCAGTTGTGTATGCAGGCAGTGGATTACTTGGATACGGCAACTTGGTAATCATAAAACACGACGACCAATTCCTCAGCGCATATGCGCATAACAAAGAATTATTGGTCAAAGAGAACCAAGAAGTTAAAGCTGGGCAGACAATTGCCGAAATAGGATCTAGTGGTACTGATAAAGTGAAACTTCACTTTGAAATACGCCACAAAGGGAAACCGGTGGACCCACTCAAGTATCTACCTAAGGCGAGGTAATGAATATCGCCATAGTGTAGCGGGTCAAATTTTTTATTTTTTTGTTGGAAGTTGGAACAGGTTTTGAATAGTCAAAGCAAAGTGACAACATAACAACAAATAAACATTGGCGGGGCGCTTAGCTATGGCAGCTATCAAGGGATTAAAAAAACACGAAGCAGATTCTGACTTAGCATTAGCAGATGTTGAAGAAGAACAAGCAGAAAAAGAAGAAATTGTAGAGATTGCAAAGGACACTGAAGTACAAAAAAATCTAGATGCCACTCAGCTGTATTTAAACGAAATTGGCTTTTCTCCACTCTTAACTCCAGAAGAAGAAGTACATTTTGCACGCCTAGCTCGTAAAGGGGACGAAAAGGGCCGCAAACGTATGATCGAAAGTAACCTTCGCTTGGTGGTTAAAATTTCACGTCGTTATGTTAATCGCGGTTTAACCTTACTAGACCT
>JBNMQC010000226.1:0-4050 GCA_051277445.1 Bermanella sp.
CAACTGCTTGGCTGCTGCCACCATTAATGTGAGCGCTTCGCGGGTTTCTGGCCAGGCGCGGGTCTTTAATCCGCAGTCTGGGTTTACCCATAATTGCTCTGCGGGTATGGATTGCGCGGCCTTTTTCAGCAGCTGCTCCATCCATTGTTGCGTCGGCACAATGGGGCTATGAATGTCATACACCCCAGGGCCAATGTCATTTGGATACTTAAAATCCTCAAACGCCTTGAGCAGCTCCATGTTTGAACGGCTGGTTTCTATGGTGATAACGTCCGCATCCAGTTGCGCAATGGCCTCTATAATGTCGTTAAATTCGGCGTAACACATGTGGGTGTGAATCTGCGTGCTGTCTTTTACTTTAGCAACCGATAACCGAAACGCATCCACGGCCCAGCGCAGATACGCGTGCCAATCTTGTTGACGCAAAGGCAAGCCTTCGCGCAATGCGGGCTCATCCACTTGAATCATATTAATACCGGCACGCTCTAAATCTAATACCTCTTCTGATAAAGCCAATGCCAATTGAAAGGCCTGCTCTTTAAGCGAAATATCTTCACGGGTGAACGACCAACACAACATGGTGATTGGCCCAGTCAGCATGCCCTTCATGGGTTTGGTGGTCAGGCTTTGTGCATATTGGCTCCAGCGCACCGTCATGGCTTGCGGGCGATGCACATCACTGGCAATGATTGGTGGCTTCACACAGCGAGAACCATAGCTTTGCACCCAACCAAAATCCGTAAAGGCATAGCCTTCTAATTGTTGCCCAAAGTATTCCACCATGTCATTGCGCTCAGCTTCACCGTGCACCAACACATCTAGACCAATGGCTTCTTGTTCTTTTACCGCATGGTGAATTTCATCCGACATAATCGTTTCATACACCTGCTGTGACAGGCTGCCCTGCTTAAAGCCTAAACGGGCTTGGCGAATTGCTTTGGTTTGCGGAAACGAGCCAATGGTTGTGGTGGCAAACATGGGTAAATCAAACTTCGCCTGCTGGGCTACTTTTCGCACATTGAATTCACTGCTGCGCGCAAACGACTGCTCGGTAAGATTCTCAATTGTGTGTTTCAAAGCGTATGCTTGAGGCTCAAGTGACGCACTCACCACGTCAGGCTTAACCGCCGCAGGTACCTCGACATGGTTTGCTAACGCGCTGGCCAATTGCGTAATCTCGGTACATTTTTGTTTAGCAAACGCGAATTTCGATTTAATGGCAGGCACGAGATTTATTTCTTGGTCGAGGTCTTCCGGCACATGCAATAATGAGCAACTGCTGGATAGCCATAAACGCTCACCCAATGCGTCATAAAACGGCGCAAGGTCTTGCAGCAACTGCGCTTGATCGGCCTTCCATATGTTTCGACCATTCACCAAGCCCAGCGATAACACTTTATAAGGGGGCAAGCGATCCAATACATTGGGCAAGTCTTGCGCACCGTTGATGCCATCGATGTGCAAGCCCGTCACTGGCAACTGGCAAGCCAGTGTCAGGTTGTCATCCAACTTAGAAAAGTACGTGGCAATGAGTAGTTTAAGTTGTGCGCTTTTTAATTGGTTGTAGGCAATTTCAAACCCTTGCTTCCAACTTTGCGGTAAATCTAAACCTAGAATAGGTTCATCCAATTGCAACCATTCGATGCCTAATTCGCTCACCTTGTGTAATAACTCGGCATAAATTTCCAGCAATTGAGGCAACAGCTCAAGGGCATCAAATTCCCCTTGGGCTTTGCCTAACCATAAATACGTCAGTGGCCCAATAAGCACGGCCTTCACATTGGGCGTATGGGTTTGTGCCTGTTTGAGTTCGTCTAGCCACACATCGGCGTTTAATTGAAAGCGTTGCTGGGCCTCAAATTCGGGCACCAAATAATGGTAATTAGTATCAAACCATTTGGTCATTTCACAGGCGGTACAGTCATCCCCTTGTGCGCTTCGACCGCGGGCCATGCGAAAATAGGTATCCCACTGCCCTTCAGGTTCTTGCGTTTTAAAACGCTCAGGGATCACACCAAACAGATAGGAATGGTTCAATACATGATCATACAGAGCAAAGTCACCGGCGGTGATGAAGTCTAGGCCGGCATCCAGTTGTATTTGCCAATGGGATTGGCGAATATCCGACGCCTCGTTTAACAGCTGATCTTGACTGATTTGGCCTTTCCAATAGTCTTCAAGGGCCCATTTCAGTTGGCGTTGAGGCCCCATGCGCGGATAGCCCAAAATATGAGTGATGGTTTTATCATTAAAATAAATCGGCAGTTTATTAGTTTTATTCATGTTATTTCTTTCCTTGATGAAATCTACTAATAAACAATGCATGCATTTTCAAATTGAATCAAACTCATTATTTTCAAATAATTGTTGAATTATTTTAATAATGATACTTTAATTAGCACCTAATACTTTTCACTGAGGTTGCACGTGAACATCGAGCTTCGACACTTAAAAACGCTAATGGCGCTGGATCAAACAGGCAGCTTAGTAGAAGCCGCTGCACAGATTCACCTCACACAATCGGCTTTGTCTCATCAGTTAAAAGAACTGGAAGGCCGTTTGGACCAACCTTTGTTTTATCGCAAAACCAAGCCAGTGCGTTTTACACCCGCGGGTCAGCGTTTATTGGAATTAGCGCAATCGGTATTGCCGCAAATTGAAGCCAGCGAGCGGGACCTGTCGCGCATACGTCAAGGACGCAAAGGTCGTTTAAACATCACCATTGAGTGCCACAGCTGTTACGACTGGTTGATGCCAACCCTGAATGAATTCCGTGGCCATTGGCCTGAAGTAGAATTGGATATGCTTGGGGGGTTTCATTTTGACTCCATTGCCAAATTAAAAAATGGCGAGTTGGATTTAGTGGTCACATCCGACCCTAAAAATGATGAAAACGTGCAGTATTTACCCCTGTTTAAATACCAAGCCATGTTGGTATTAGCACCGGACCATGCCCTAACACCTAAGCCGGTGATTGAACCACACGACTTAAGTAAAGAAACCCTCATTACCTACCCGGTGGATTGCTCAAGCTTGGATATTTTCCAATGCTTTTTAACCCCTGCCGGCATCGAGCCTGGTAGCGTGCGCCAAGTAGAACTGACCATGATGATGGTGCAACTTGTCGCCAGTGGCCGAGGCATTAGCTGCTTACCCAACTGGGCGGTACATGATTATGTGAAACAAGGGTTTGTGGTGGAAAAACCACTGGGCCGTCATGGCGTATGGCGCACCTTGTATGCGGCCGTGCGCGCCGAACAAGCCGAGAATGCCTTTATTCAAGACTTTAAAAACATTGCCCAACGGGTTTGCCATCAACATCTTGAAGGCATCAAGCACGCTTAATCAGATACAAAAAAGGCGCATTTAAAATATTAAATGCGCCTTTTTTGTATGTAGCACTACCGTAAAACCCTATCTTTTAGCACCTTAATCTTTTAGTAACGTAGTCGACATTTAGTATTGTCCTCACTGCACATTTCTCAACTGATCTTAATTGAAATTCATCCTATACAAATACACGGGGGTCTTATACAAATCGTTCAATTCAATCGTCTTAATCGATTGATGGGATGGCAACGCAAAATGATGGCTAATAACATACTTAACGCTGTGCTTTTGAGTGGCAAACTTATGCTCAAGCTTCTCCATGCCACCTGAAAACAAATAACACACAATGACACAGGCATCTGAAAGATCCACTTTTAAAAAGTTTTGCCTATAAATACGCACATGACTGAGCCCCAATAGCTTGACCCAAATTACGCTCACCAACCACGGTAAAAAAGATAACTCATACCCAATTATGGGCCGCTGCTGATAGTGCTTAGCCAGTGCCACCAGCGTATGGCCCCAACCACTGCCCAGCTCATATATAGGCCCGTCATTCGACTCATGCTTTATTTCATCGCATAAGTTCAATATAGCTTGGCGAGCCTTATTTGAGCTTGGCATGGGGGATATGCCCAATGACAGCGTACTCCACAAAATCGAGAGCAGAATAACGATCATGAGCGCAATCAATGTGATTTCAAATACGGTCAAGCTCAC
>JBNMQC010000227.1:0-4024 GCA_051277445.1 Bermanella sp.
GGCCATTTTGAAGGCGCAAAGGAAGAAATTGTTCTTCGGTCAGCTCGCCAGCAAGGTATCGCTCCGTTTGATCTTTGAACTGAGCTACGCGCTCATCCACGATACGCTGATCGTAGTTGTCATATATGTACATAGTGCTCTCATCACTGCCATTTGAATATGGCTGTATTATTAAATTTGGGCGGACAATAGCAAAAGATGCATATCGAGAAAATGGTTTATTTCTTATAAAGCTTATTGAATATGCCTATATAGAGTGAATAATACCTGACCAAATAACTAGGGATTGGTTTTATGGTGAAAACTCAGTAAAATTGCGCAAACTTTATCGGAGTCTGAAATGCTTAATATCACTGATGCGGCTGTACAGTACCTATCTGAGTTGCTGGCGAAACAGAATGTGCCGGGAATGTCTGTACGCGTATTCATTACTCAGCCGGGTACCCCATACGCTGAGACGTGTTTAGCCTACTGTCGTCCAGAAGAAGTGAATGCCAATGACGAAATCATGGACTTGGGTGACCTACGTGTTTATCTAGATAAGCAAAGTGTTCTTTACATGGAAGACGCTAAAATTGATTTCGCCAAAGATAAAATGGGTGGTCAGCTAACCATCAAGGCGCCAAACGCCAAGATGCCAAAGGTGACAAGTGACAGCCCACTAGAAGAACAAATCACTTATATCCTGTACAACGAAGTTAACCCGGGGCTTGCCTCGCACGGTGGCGAAGTTAAGTTGGTTGAACTAACAGAAGAAGGCCTGGCCATTCTTGAGTTTGGTGGTGGTTGTCAGGGGTGTAGTGCTGTTGATGTAACGCTAAAAGAGGGTATTGAAAAGACATTGTTAGAAAAACTGCCTCAACTTAAGGGTGTGCGAGATGTGACCGATCATACTCAAGCGGATAATGCTTACATGTAATTGCATAATGTAAGTGACACAAAAAAAGCCCCTAGGGGCTTTTTTTGTGTCTGCATTTTAAGCTTATTTACCGCACTCTGTAGTAAAAGCGCTGAACTTTTTAATGGTACTCTCAATCTCAGATTCGCTCGATGCCACAATGTTAATGTGCCCAATCTTACGATTCAAACGTTCTGTTTTACCGTATGCATGGTAAAAGCTATTACCTTGCTCAAGTACGCTCTTACGGTCACCGTGTTTACCAATGATGTTGATCATCGCTGCAAACTCCTGGCGGGCATCGGTGTTGCCCAATGGCATGTCGCAAATAGCACGGATGTGGTTTTCAAATTGACTGCAAAAAGCGCCTTCAATGCTCCAGTGGCCAGAGTTGTGTACACGTGGTGCCATCTCATTGGCAATCAAGCCGCTGTCAGTATCAAACAGCTCCAGTGTCAAAACACCCACATGGTTTAATTCGTTAAGAAGATTTGTGATGTATTGGCTGGCTTGAGCTTGCTTCTGTTCAGAAAGGCCCTTAACCGGCACTCTTGAAACACGTAATATCCCAGCACTGTGGTCGTTTTCAGCAAGAGGGTAGACCTGAACATCTCCGCTAACATTTCTAGCTGCAATGACGGACAGTTCTCTTGAGAATTGCACAAAGGCCTCTGCAATTAATTCGGTTCCGCCTAATGTCTCCCATGCGGATAACACGTCCTGGGCGGTCTTGATCATGGCCTGGCCTTTGCCGTCATAACCTTCGCGGGTGGTTTTTAGGATGATCGGTAGGCCTAAGTCATTCACAGCGGCTTCTAGATCTTCAAGGCTCTCAACCTTGCGAAAATCAGCTGTCTGAATACCAATAGATTGAAAAAAGCGTTTCTCAGTTAAACGATGCTGGCTATTCAGGAGCGACTTTGAGCTTGGGTATACAGGCACATGCTTGCTGATTTGATCTACAAGGGTTGCGTCTGTGTTTTCACTCTCGTAGGAGACAACGTCAACACTATCAATGAAAATCTGTAATGCATTGTCTGTACTGGGCTGTATGGATTTGCCCAGGTTTGAACAAGGCGAGTCGTTTGCTTCGTCAAAGAAAACAAACTCAGTATCAAGGTGTGTGGCGGCTAAGGCCATCATGCGGCCAAGTTGGCCGGAGCCAATTATGCCAATACGCTTTACTGCCATTTACTACGCATCCCTTGGATCTGGAATAGAAAGAACTTTTTCTGTCTGCTTGGTACGGAACTCTATCAGCTTAGCACGCACAGACTCATCATGAAGAGCGACAACTTGTGCAGCTAAAAGCCCGGCATTGGCCGCGCCTGCTGGCCCGATGGCTAGAGTACCGACTGCAATACCGGCTGGCATTTGAGCAATCGATAGCAAGGAATCTATACCATTGAGGGCCTTGCTTTGTACTGGTACGCCAAACACAGGTAAGTGTGTTTTAGATGCCACCATGCCTGGTAGGTGGGCAGCGCCGCCTGCACCGCCAATAATCACCTGAATGCCACGGTCAGCCGCTGACTGTGCGTATTCAAAGAGTAAATCTGGAGTTCTATGAGCAGAAACGACCTTTACTTCATAACTTACACCTAGCGTGATAAGTACTTCTTCTGCTTTTTCCATGGTGCTCCAATCGGAGGTGGAGCCCATGATGATGCCAACTTTAGGTGAGTTCATTTGGATTGCTCAATTTTGAAAGCGCGAAATTCTAACATAAAAATAGACAGGGGTTGCTAGGCAACCCCGTAATGATTAACGCTTAGGTAGGATGTCTTTAAGCTTTTCATGCATTTTCAGAATGGCTTCTTCTGTTTGTTCCCATGAAATACAGCCATCAGTGATCGATTGACCATAAACAAGGTCATCCAGATTAGCGGGAATGCTTTGATTACCAAATTTCAGGTGTGATTCCACCATTAGGCCCACAATAGACTTGTTGCCTTCAAGGATTTGATTGCTCACATTATCCATAACAAGTGGCTGAAGGGCTGGGTCTTTATTGGAGTTAGCGTGAGAACAGTCAACCATGATGTTGTTCTTCACGTTGGCTTTCTCCATTTCTTGCTCACACAAAGCAATGCTTACAGAGTCATAGTTTGGCTTGCCGCCACCACCACGCAATACAATGTGGCCATACTGGTTGCCCTTTGTTTTAACAACAGCAACTTGCCCGTCGCCATTAATACCCAAAAAGCGGTGCGGATTAGCCGTGGATTCCATTGCGTTAATCGCAACGGTTAGATTGCCGTCTGTACCGTTTTTAAAGCCAACGGCGCAAGATAATCCACTCGCTAGTTCGCGGTGCGTTTGGCTTTCAGTGGTGCGAGCACCAATGGCAGACCAGCTGATTAGATCTTGTAGGTACTGAGGAGAAATAGGGTCAAGAGCTTCAGTCGATAGAGGCAGTCCTAGCTCAGCAAGGTCAATTAGTAATTTACGAGAAATTTTAAGGCCATCTTCGATTTTGAAGGTGTCATTTAGATATGGGTCGTTAATTAAACCTTTCCAGCCAACGGTTGTGCGTGGTTTTTCAAAATAAACGCGCATGACAATTAAGATACTGTCGCTGACTTTGTCGCTGAGTGCTTTTAGTTTCTCAGCGTATTCTTTGGCGGCCTGTACATCGTGAATAGAACATGGGCCAATCACGATAAATAAACGTGGGTCTTTACGATCCAAAATGTTTCTGACAGCAAGACGGCCTTGCTCAACGGATGAAACCGCCTTATCAGAAATAGGTAATTCAGTCTTAAGCTGCTCAGGGGTGATAAGGGTCTGAGTGCTTTCTATGTTTAGGTCTTCGAGGCGTTTATCTGACATTTTGCTTATTATTCCGAAGCTTTAGCATTAAAGGGCGTAATAATAGAGCACTTGATTGGGCTACTGAAAGGGGTAATTGCAAGAAAAGGCGAGAAAATAGAAAAAGGCCTGTTAAAAACAAGCCTTTTGATGTTATTTGCGAAATTTATCGTTCATTTCTTTATATTTTAGAACATCAGGCTCAGGAAATAGCAGATCAGAGACTTCTTTGACACTTTTCAGTAAGTGTTCTCTTGCCCAGCGCTTAACTGTTACTTCGCTGACATTTAAAAGGCTGCTTGCCTCAGCCAGACT
>JBNMQC010000228.1:0-4020 GCA_051277445.1 Bermanella sp.
GCTTGGCATCGACCGTCCAGCGCTTATTGCCCGCTTGCCTAATATAAATGGCTCCAGTTATATGTTGGATCTGGGTGCTAATGTTGAGTGCGATTCTGAAAATTTGCATCAGTTTGCCTTGATGGGCAGTGCTTATGCTTCCTCTCTTGCCGGTATTAAATCCCCTAAGGTAGCGTTGTTAAATATTGGTAGTGAAGAGATTAAAGGTAACGAAGATATTCGTTTGGCGAATGCCATGCTGAAAGAGTCTCAGTGCATCAACTATGTGGGTTATGTGGAAGGGGATGATTTATACAAAGGCATAGCGGATGTGGTTGTCACCAATGGTTTTGCTGGGAATATTGCATTAAAAACCAGTGAAGGCCTACTAAGCTTTGTTGTACAAATTGTACGCGAAGCGTTTCAAAAAAACCTTTTCACTCGACTTGTTGGTTTAATTGCCTTGCCAATTTTAGATGGGCTGCGCGGAGCGTTTGAGCCTGACCTTAAAAGTGGTGGTGTGCTGCTTGGTGTGCAAGGCATTGTTGTTAAGAGTCATGGCAAGTCTCACCAGTGTGCATTTTCAAATGCCATCGATGGCGCATATCTCTTGGCTAAAAATAAATTATTGCAACAAATAGCTGAAATGCTCGACAGTGAAATGTTATAACCTCGTTTTAAATAATTTATATGTTTGTCTAATAATAAAATAAGCCCCTCAGGATAAATCTATGTATAAGAATGCCGTCGTTTTCCCTGGTCAAGGTTCTCAAAGCGTGGGAATGCTGTCTGACGTGATTAATGAGTTTTCCGTGGCAAAAGAAGCGTTGCAGCAAGCGGATGAGGTTTTAGGTTTCAGCCTTAGTGAATTGATATTGAATGGTCCTGCAGAGTCGTTAAATAGCACGAACAACACACAGCCTGCATTAGTGGCAGTAGAGGTGGCTATTTGGCGTGCACTGAATGGTCAGGTGAAAGCCGATGTGATGGCTGGTCATAGCCTGGGTGAGTATTCGGCTTTGGCATGTGCGGGAGCCTTAAGTTTTGAAGATGCATTATTGCTTGTGCGTCGTCGTGGTGAATTGATGCAAAAAGCCGTGCCAGATGGTGTTGGCGCAATGGCCGCTATTCTTGGGATGGAGGATCAAAAGGTTGAGGATATTTGCAAGCAGTGCGCCCAAGATCAAGTGGTGCAAGCGGCGAATTACAACAGTCCTGGCCAATTAGTAATTGCAGGCAATAAAGAAGCGGTTGAACGTGCAGTGGTTGCTTGTAAAGAAGGCGGCGCTAAACGTGCGATGCTGTTACCGGTAAGTGGCCCTTTTCATAGTGCATTAATGTTGCCAGCTGCGGATGCGTTTGCACAATACCTTAACGAGTTTGAAGTACGCGAGCCGAACATTCCTGTCTTGCAAAATGCCAGTAACACATTTGTGACAGACGCTCAGCAAATCCGTGAGAATTTAGTTAAGCAAATCGCAAGTCCGGTTCGTTGGACGCAATCAATTGAGCTACTAGCTGACAAGGGTGTCGAAAACCTGTTAGAAATAGGGCCAGGAAAAGTTCTAACCGGACTTAACAAACGAATTGCAAAACAACTTAATAGCCAAGCAGTTAACTCTGTGGAAACGCTAAAAGGGTTGTAAGGAAAATTTTATGCAGCAAGCCATTGCCGTTGTAACGGGAGCTAGCCGAGGTATCGGTAAAGCGATTGCGCAATCTTTAGTCGACGCGGATTATTTTGTGGTGGCTTCTGCCACCTCTGAATCCGGCGTGTCGGCCATAAAAGAGTATCTTGGCGAGAAGGGCGATGCATTTGTGCTCAATCTAGCGGACAAAGAAAGTTGCGAGCAATTTACTAAAAATGTAGCGGATCTAGGCTCTGTGTCGGTATTGGTAAATAATGCCGGTATTACAAAAGATACATTGATGTTGCGAATGAAGGATGATGATTGGGATAGCGTTATTGAAACCAATCTCAGTGGTGCCTTTCGAATCACCAAAGGGTTCTTGAAAGGCATGATGAAGCAACGCCATGGTCGAATTATTAATATTAGCTCGGTTGTCGGAGCTATGGGTAACCCGGGTCAAGCCAACTACTGTGCCTCTAAGGCGGGTATCGAAGGCTTCACGCGTTCACTTGCTTATGAAATTGGGAGTCGTGGCATTACTGTGAACGCAGTGGCCCCAGGCTTTATTGCAACAGATATGACCGATGAATTAACCGATGAGCAAAAGCAAGCCATGATGGCTAATATTCCTCTTGGACGTTATGGTGAACCTGATGAAATAGCCAAAGTGGTCAGTTTTCTTGCGTCTGACGGCGCTGCTTACATCACTGGCCAAGTTTTAAATGTGAACGGTGGCCTAAATATGGGGTAAATTAGCCATATTTGGTTAATTTGGCTCGCAATATTTGATTAATGGCTTAATAATCAACGACTTGATATTGATTCTCGGCCCAATAGGGCGTTTGATGAATCTCTCTACTTGGCGCAAAACATAGGTTTACCCTTGATCAAAGAGGGGTATAATGTCGCCCTTTATTGATCAGGCCTTGTAGGGCATACAGGCTCTATATAATAAACAGGATAAATTATGAGCAGCATTGAAGAACGCGTAAAAAAAGTAGTTTGCGAACAATTGGGTGTGAAAGAAGACGAAGCTAAAGGTACATCTCGCTTTGTAGAAGATCTAGGTGCTGACTCTTTAGATACAGTTGAATTAGTGATGGCGCTTGAAGAGGAATTTGAAACTGAAATTCCTGATGAAGACGCTGAAAAACTAACCACTGTTCAAGAAGCAATCGACTACATTATTGCTCACACTTAATCGTTGAGTCTTGATGTCAAAGCCGCCCCTTAATAGGCGGCTTTTTTGTTTGTATTTTGTGAAAACTGATAATAATTAAAAGGGGTTTTTATGGCTAAGCGTCGCGTAGTGGTAACGGGTTTAGGGGCGGTCACACCTATTGCCAATGATGCCCCATCTACGTGGCAGGGATTGGTCAATGGGCACAGTGGTATTGAGACCATTACCCATTTTGACCCTTCTAATTTAGCGACTCAGTTTGCTGGTACCATCAAGGACTTCTCTTTGGGTGATGTGATCAGTGCAAAAGATGCAAAAAAAATGGATGTATTCATCCAATACGGCCTTGTAGCTTGCTCAGAAGCAGTTAAGCAATCGGGTTTATTGGATGCCGCTTATGACGCTGATCGTATCGGTTGTGCGCTAGGCTCTGGCATTGGTGGTTTGAGCACCATTGAGTACAACTATTCTCAGTTAATGAATTCGGGCCCGCGTCGGGTGAGCCCGTTTTATATCCCAGCGGCCATCGTCAACATGCTTTCAGGCCATCTCGCCATGCTATATGGCTTTACCGGCCCTAATTTCGCTATTTCAACCGCCTGTACAACGGGAACCCATAATATTGGTTACGCGGCGCGTACCATTGCCTATGGCGATGCGGATGTGATGATTGCCGGGGGCGCAGAAGCGGCTTGTACACCCAGTGGAATGGCAGGCTTTTGTGCGGCACGTGCTATGTCCACGCGCAATGATGATCCAAAAGCCGCCTCGCGCCCTTGGGATAAAGATCGTGATGGCTTTGTTCTGGGTGACGGGGCGGGTGCCTTGGTGCTTGAAGAATACGAAGCGGCTAAAAAGCGCGGTGCGACTATCTTAGCTGAGATAACAGGCTTTGGTATGAGTGATGATGCCTATCACATGACCAGCCCACCAGAAGACGGTGCCGGAGCTGCAAAAGCCATGGCGAATGCACTTAAAGATGCGGGTTTAAAGGGAAGTGATATTCAATACGTGAACGCCCACGGTACATCTACCCCTGCCGGTGATGTGGCAGAAAGCCGTGCCATCGAATCCACCATTGGTCAGCATGTTTTGGTGTCGTCCACCAAGTCCATGACAGGTCATTTGCTGGGGGCGGCTGGTGCAATAGAGGCGATCTTTGCGATACAGGCGTTAAACCATAATACCGTCCCGCCGACCATTAACCTGGAGAACCTAGAAGAAGGCTGC
>JBNMQC010000229.1:0-4006 GCA_051277445.1 Bermanella sp.
GGCTGCTAGCGCTAAAACAGGCCTCGGTATTATTGAAATCTTGGAGGAAATTGTTGCCAAGGTACCGCCGCCAGTTGGAAATTATGAAGATGATTTGCAGGCGCTAATTATAGACTCATGGTTCGATAACTACCTCGGAGTTGTTTCTTTAGTTCGAGTTGTCGCCGGCAAGTTAAGCAAAGGCGATAAAATTATTGCCAAAACCCTCGGCAAAGCACATGTCGTTGACAGTGTGGGGGTCTTTACTCCCAAACGGACTGAGACTACTCATCTGGCTGCAGGAGAAGTGGGCTTTATCGTAGCGGGCATTAAAGAAATTCTGGGCGCGCCAGTGGGCGACACCATCACCCTCGCGAAAACACCCGATGTGGCTGCGTTAGCTGGTTTCCAAAAAATCCAGCCTCAGGTTTATGCGGGTCTTTTTCCAGTTTCCTCAGACGACTTTGAGAACTTTCGAGATGCGCTTTCCAAACTCACACTCAACGATGCATCGTTGTATTTTGAGCCGGAAAACTCTGATGCTCTAGGATTTGGTTTTCGCTGTGGTTTCCTTGGCATGTTGCACATGGAAATCATTCAAGAGAGGCTGGAGCGAGAATACGACTTAGACTTAATTACTACCGCGCCGACCGTTGTCTATGAAGTCCTGCTTACCAGCGGCGAAGTGGTAAAGGTGGACAGTCCTTCTAGATTGCCACCGGTAAATTCTATCGAAGAGATGCGTGAGCCTATTGTGGTAGCAAACATTCTTGTGCCCCATGAGCACTTAGGCAATGTGATTACTCTGTGTGTTAACAGACGTGGTGTGCAGAAAGACATGCAATTTATCGGCAAACAAGTGTCTTTGCGCTACGAGCTACCAATGAATGAAGTCGTTTTGGACTTCTTTGATCGCCTTAAATCCGTAAGCAGAGGCTATGCTTCATTAGACTACCAGTTTATTCGATTCGAACCGTCTAACTTAGTACGTTTGGATGTGATGATTAACGGTGACCGAGTCGATGCGCTAGCAATCATTGTTTATCGCGAGCATGCTCATAATCGAGGCCGAGCCTTAGTAGAGAAAATGAAGGAACTGATTCCGCGGCAGCTTTACGATGTTGCCATACAAGCGGCGATTGGTGGCCAGATAATCGCTCGCCAAACGGTTAAGGCGCTGCGAAAAAATGTAACCGCAAAATGCTATGGCGGCGATATAACGCGCAAAAAGAAATTACTCGAAAAGCAGAAAGCGGGTAAAAAGCGCATGAAGCGAGTTGGTAATATCGAAATACCGCAAGAGGCTTTCTTGGCCGTACTCAAAGTGGATAGTTAAAAGATGGATGTAGATTTTTCATTGATTTTAGTTTGCTTGGTCGCCTTTTGCGGTGCCCTCTGGTTGCTCGATAGTTTTTTGATCAAGAAAACACGTGATGCAAAGATAGAAGACTATAAGCGTAATCACGCTAAGAATAAGTCTGAAGCTGAAGTTGAGGGCCAACTTGCACTTTTGGCTCAAGAACCGATAGTCATTGAATATGCCAAATCGTTTTTCCCAGTTCTACTCATAGTACTCGCCTTGCGTTCTTTTCTCATTGAGCCTTTTCAAATACCAACTGGCTCCATGATCCCTACCCTAGAAGTTGGGGATTTTATTTTGGTGAATAAGTTTGCCTATGGTGTGCGGCTTCCAGTTATAGGCACAAAATTGATCGATATTGATGAGCCTAAACGTGGCGAGGTGATGGTATTTATTCCGCCTCACGTAGATCAATACTATATAAAGCGGGTGGTTGGTCTGCCAGGCGACACCATTCGCTATGAAGATAAAAACCTTTATATTAATGGTGAAATGATCAGCAAGGCTTTCGTTGGGCCCATTACTGTGGACACCAGTGTTGGTGAACTGTCTGGTACGCTTTACTCCGAGCTATTAGGTGATGTTGAACACCCCGCACAGTTTATTGATGCCGCTGGTAGCCGGCGCACCAGAACTACCTGGCTAATTCCTAACGGGCATTATTTTATGATGGGGGATAATCGCGACAACAGTGCGGATAGCAGAGAATGGGGCGCTGTTCCTGAATCTCAAATTGTTGGCAAAGCGTTTGCTGTTTGGATGCATAAGGAACCTGGCTTGCATCTGCCCACTTTTGCTAGGAATCAGCTAATAAAATAGTCATTGAACTCTAAACTGCGATGCGTCTAGCTTTTTCTCAGCTCTAGGGGCTAAGATCAACGTTGGTGGCAAAGAACGCGATAACCTGCGAGACCTTTGTTGAAACCTTATGAGGCACAGGTCTTCGCTAAGATGGTTCTAAGGCAAATTGAGATTCCCAATGAGTATTAGCTAGTATGATTATGAAAGCACTTAGAGTGACTAATGTAAAACGGCAGGCTGGGGCATCAAAGCTCGGCCTAATTATGATACTTGCGGTAACGGTTTTATTTCTAATTTGCGCGCTAAGAATTGGACCTTTGTACATCGATCACAATATTGTCACCAGCTATACCAAAGGCCTCATCGAATCGGGGGAAATAGCGAATCTAAACACCAGAGAGTTTCGACTTAGAGTGGGTGATAATTTGCGAATAAACAACGTGCGAGACTTCGACGTGACAAGCATCCGGTTGGCCAAAGAGAACGACAAGCCAGTTGTGACAATAGCGTATGAAAGACGAGTTGAGCTATTTTTAAACTTAGATGTCGTTGCAAAGTTCAACACTGTTTTGCAGTAAGCAAATGATCAATAATGTGGAAAATTTTCAGCAATTGCTCTCCCACCGGTTTGCCGATTTAGAGCTTCTCAAGCAAGCGTTAACTCACCGTAGCGCTGAGAAAAATAACAATGAACGTTTCGAATTTCTTGGCGATTCTTTATTAGGGTTTGTTGTTGCCGAACTTTTGTATCAAGAATTCCCGGCCGCCTCAGAGGGTGAGCTTAGTCGAATGCGGGCAAGCATGGTCAGCAAGCCTGCGCTTGCAGCTATTGCGCGTCAATTGGAGTTAGGCAGTTTCCTGCGCTTGGGTAGTGGCGAGCGCAACAGCGGCGGAGCCGCTCGCGATTCAATTTTATCTGACGCTGTAGAGGCGATTATTGCCGCTATCTATCTTGATGGTGGCATTGAGCCTTGCAAGGCGCAGGTGCGTGCTTGGGCGTTTGCTCAAATCAATGTTCAGCACACGTTAAAGGAAAGCAAAGACGCAAAAACGCAGTTACAGGAGCTAATGCAAGCTAAAGGCTTGGCGTTACCCCAATACGAAGTGGTAAAAATAGAGGGTGTTGCCCACGATCAAGTTTTTACCATTTCCTGTTCCGTTGCTACGCTGGAAAATACCCAGCTTGGAATAGGGCGAAGTAAACGTGCAGCTGAGCAAGAAGCTGCTGCAAAACTCTTAATCGAATTGAGTGCAGAAATTGACTGAAATAAGCGAAATAACCCGATGTGGCTTTGTTGCAATCGTAGGTCGGCCTAATGTTGGTAAATCCACACTGTTAAATCATATGTTGAAGCAAAAGATCAGCATAACTTCGCGTAAGCCTCAAACAACTCGTCATCGGATTCTGGGAATTGCCAGCGGTGCCGATTATCAATGTCTTTTTGTGGATACGCCCGGGTTGCATGGCAATATCAACAAAGCTCTTAATCGGGTGATGAATGAGACAGTCGCATCGGTTGTAAATGATGTCGACGCAATTTTTTTCGTTATTGAGCGACTAACCTGGTCAGCCGCAGATGAATCGGTGTTGTCGCTTTTGCAAGGGACTAAGGTGCCTGTTTTGCTAGTGATTAACAAAATCGACCTAGTGAAAGACAAAAAAGAATTACTCCCTCATATTCAAGCCATGTCGGAAAAGTTTGATTTTGCAGAAATAGTGCCCGTATCAGCGCTTGGCGGGCATAACTTGCCGTCGGTGGAAGAGTTGGTAAAAAAATATCTGCCAGAAGGGCCTTTTTTATTCCCTGAAGATCAGGTTACTGATCGTAGCTCTCGGTTTTTAGCCGCTGAACTTATTCGCGAGAA
>JBNMQC010000230.1:0-3985 GCA_051277445.1 Bermanella sp.
TTTGGCGCCTTTATCTTGCAAGACTTCTTGTATTATTGGTTTCATAAGGCATCTCACCATATTCATTGGTTATGGGCCGCGCATGTGGTTCATCATAGTTCGACCAAAATGAACTTTACTACCGCCTTTAGACAGAGCTTAATGTATCCGCTTGCCGGTATGTGGCTATTTTGGTTGCCGATGATATTACTAGGTTTTGACCCCATTACCGTATTTACTGTAGTCGCACTTAATTTGGCTTATCAATTTTTTGTTCACACTCAAGTTGTGAATAAGTTAGGGTGGTTCGAAAAAGTATTTAATACCCCATCGCATCACAGGGTTCACCATGCAATAAATGCAGGTTACCTGGATAAAAATTTTGCTGGGGTACTGATTATTTGGGATAAATTATTTGGCACCTTTGCCGAAGAAGAATCAGAAAAACCTTGTAAATACGGTATTGTTGGACAACTGCACAGTAATAATCCACTGACAATTACCTTTCATCAATGGCGTTATTTAATAAGCAGTATGTTGACCAGTAAAGGCATGAAAGCAAAACTGAAGGTACTCTTTGGTTATCCGACCAGCTCCGTTAAAGAGAAATAAGTGAGATAACCGCTAAGCTTTGCTGGTTCTTACGACTAAGCAACAACACCTTGCTCAAAAGCACTTGAGATAATGGCATCATCATAGTTAAGCATATCCTTTAAAACAAAGTAGGTATGCTGTCCTAACTCGGGTGCTGCACTATGGTATTGCAGAGGTGTCGCCGACAGATTAATGGGTGATGCCACAACATCGATTAAATCGCCATCATCGTTTGGCAGTTGCTTAACCATAGCTCGGTGTTTTATTTGAGGATGGTCAAATACTTGCTCTAGGGTATTTACCGGCCCACAAGGTACTGATATCAATTCAAGTTGCGCTATCCACCACTGCGTTGTTTGTGTCTTAATTTTTTTAGCCAATGTCGACACCACATCGTCTCGATGAAGAACCCGTTGAGCATTCGTGCTATAGCGGTCGTCTGCTGCAAACTCGTTTAGCTGACACAAATGACAAAACCTTGAAAATTGGCTGTCATTGCCGATGGCTAAAATTAAGTCACCGTCTTGGGTGGTAAACGTTTGATAGGGCACGATGTTTGGGTGTGCATTACCTAATCGAGGTGGGTTTTCATTAGTGGTTAAGTAATTCATCGCTTGATTAGCCAGCATTGCTGTTTGAACATCAAGTAAAGCCATATCAATATATTGACCACACTTGGTGTGATGCCTAGCCATAAGAGCGGCTAAAATAGCGTTACAGCTATATAGCCCGGTCATAATATCCACGACTGCAACCCCAACCTTCATTGGACTGCCTTGCTGTTCACCGGTAATACTCATCAGGCCACCCTCGCCTTGTATCATGGCATCGTAACCGGGTTTGTGAGCATAAGGACCCGTTTGCCCATAGCCAGTAATTGAACAATACACCAAATTAGGATTAATTTTTTTCAACTCAGCATAATCTAAACCATATTTAGCTAAATCACCGACTTTAAAGTTTTCAATAAAAACGTCTGACTGCGCCACTAAATCTTTAATGATCTGTTGACCTTGCTGACATTGAATATCAATGGCAATAGATTTCTTGTTGCGATTAGCGCAATGAAAGTACGCCGCTTGTGGCGGTTGACTGGCTGTTTGGGGTTTTACAAAAGGAGGCCCCCAAAAGCGGGTGTCATCACCTACTTTTGGCCGTTCAACTTTTATCACCTCAGCCCCCAGATCAGCGAGCATTTGCGAGGCCCAAGGCCCCGCAAGTATCCGGCTTAAATCGACTACCTTGATACCTGCTAATGCCGATGGAGGGTTTACGTTTGTAGGAGTATCTGTCATTAGCAAAAAGCTTGTAAACCGGTAATGGCACGACCTAAAATCAGGGCATGAACATCATGGGTACCTTCATAGGTATTAACCGCTTCAAGATTCATCATATGGCGAATAACCCCATACTCATCACTGATGCCATTGCCACCGTGCATATCACGTGCAACACGAGCAATATCAAGCGATTTACCACAATTATTACGTTTCAATAATGAAATTAATTCAACCGGACATTGATCCGCATCCATTAACCGTCCCATTTGTAAGCAACCTTGTAGACCGAGACTTATCTCAGTTTGCATATCGGCAAGTTTCTTTTGAATTAATTGGTTAGCAGCCAAGGGGCGACCAAATTGCTCACGGTCTATCGTGTAAAGTCTTGCGGCATTAAAACAGAACTCTGCAGCCCCTAAAGAGCCCCAAGCGATGCCATAGCGCGCTTTATTTAAACAACCAAAAGGCCCTGCTAAGCCTTTAATCTCTGGGAACATATTTTCATCGGGTACAAAAACGTTATCCATAACAATTTCGCCAGTGATTGAAGCACGTAAAGAAAATTTGCCCTCGATTTTCGGTGCTGTTAACCCTGTCATACCTTTTTCAAGCACAAAGCCGCGAATTATTCCTTCAAACTTTGCCCAAACAACAAACACATCAGCGATAGGCGAATTGGTGATCCACATTTTACTGCCCGTTAAAGCATAGCCACCCTCAACTTTCTTGGCGTGCGTGCTCATTGAAGCAGGATCACTACCTGAATTAGGCTCAGTTAACCCGAAACAACCCACCCATTCGCCGGAAGCAAGTTTAGGTAAATATTTCATCCGCTGCTCTTGTGTACCATAGGCATAGATAGGATGCATAACGAGTGATGATTGCACACTCATCGCGCTACGATAGCCACTGTCAACGCGTTCTACTTCACGAGCGATTAAGCCATAGCTAACATAATTAACTTCACTGCCACCATACTTAGCAGGCAAAGTAGCCCCTAGTAAACCCAATTGACCTAATTCACGCATTATTTCTCGGTCAAAATGTTCATGTCGATTGGCTTCGAGTACTCTGGGCATCAATTTTTCTTGGCAATAATCATAAGCGGTATCGCGTATCATACGCTCTTCTTCGGTTAATTGATTATCAAGGAACATCGGGTCTTGCCAGTTGAAAGGCGTTAATTTGTCGCTCATCAGGTAACTCCATTAGTAGGCGGTTATGCGCTAAAGTTTATATTTATACGTTAACTCTATCCTCAAAATAAAAATAAATATAATATATAGTTATTATATTTATCATAACTTTTACTTATCAGTAGGCTTAATATGAATTTAAAGCGTTTAGCATATTTTTGTCAATTAGCCTTATTAGGCAATTTTACTCGGGCTGCACATAAAATAGGTATTGCTCAGCCAGCATTGAGTATAGCTATTCAAAAGCTAGAACAAGAAGTTGGTTTGAAGCTAATTAATCGTACCGATAAAAACTCCTTATTAACCGCTGAAGGTGAAGTGCTCTATAAACTGGCAACACAATTATTAAGCCAAGCAAAACAAGTTGAATTAGAGTTAGAAGAACTGAAAGATTTAGAACGAGGTACCATTCGCTTTGGTGTTTCCGCGATGATGGGCTCATATTATTTTCCGAAAGTATTAACGGCATTTAAGCAAAAGTATCCAAAAATAAAAATACACTTGATTGACCAAGGCACAGCGGCACTGGAGAAAATGTTAATGAATGGCGAACTCGACTTAGCCTTGATCCGCGGTGATTTAGAGAATCAACAACTGCGTTATACCGAGCTTATTGATGAGGAAATTGTTGCTGCTATGGCGATTTCACACCCGCTAGCAAAAGAAGAAACTTTATCATTGGCACAATTTTGTCAAGAGCCACTGGTGTTGTTTCATCAAGGTTATTTTTTACGTGAAGTGGTTAGCCACTATGCAAAAGCGCATAACTTATCATTAGACATACGTATGGAAACGAATCTTATTGAACTGCAAAAATCATTGGTTCGCAATGAGGTAGGTATCACTACCTGTTTATCGCGTATTTTGCAAAATGAACAGCAGATAACATCAATTCCGTTTGAACCAAAACTCGCCTTTAAATTGAGTTTGGCATGG
>JBNMQC010000231.1:0-3974 GCA_051277445.1 Bermanella sp.
GCTCATTAGTTGACGCCGCGGTGGATGCCATTAAAGAAGTGACCGACATCGACACCGAACTTTCCACCTCAGGTGGCACCAGCGACGGCCGCTTTATTGCTCCCACTGGCGCTCAAGTAGTGGAGCTTGGCCCGATCAACGCGACGATTCACCAAGTTAACGAACACATCAGTGTGGCTGATTTAGATACCCTAAGTGCCATCTATGAACGTACTCTTGAAAAACTGCTTTTGGATTAACAATTAAGCCTTATGTTAACGTGCCCAGTTTGCCAAAGTCCCCTTGCGCGCCAAGATCGTCAATTACGTTGTGATAACAATCACAGCTACGATCAAGCTAAGCAAGGCTACTTTAATTTATTACTCAACACCGCCAAAAGTTCCAAGCAACCTGGCGACAATGCCGCCATGGTACAAGCGCGCAGTGCGTTCTTAAATGGCGGTCATTATCAAAGTATTTCTGACACCATCAACCAACTGGCCATTGATCACCTGCTACAAAATGCAGAATCAACCAGCCAGATTTTAGATTTAGGTTGTGGCGAGGGGTATTACACCGAGCGCCTGCATACCGCACTGACAGACCATCAAATGACTCATGAGTTTTATGGTTTAGATATCTCAAAAGACGCAGTGAAAAGTGCCTGCAAACGCAGCAAAGACATTAACTGGTTAGTGGCCAACGCCAATCATGCGCCGTTTGAAAAAAACAGCATGCACCTAATCATGAATGTGTTTAACCGCATCATGCCCAAGGCACTTGCTCAGTTGTGTCATGAAGACGGTCGCGTGTTTATTGCCAGCGCCGGTGCCTATCATTTGCAGCAATTAAAAGAAGCCATCTACACCACACCCAAATTTGTGGAATTTGATGCCATTGCAGTGATGAGCGATGACTTTAAACACGAACACCGTCAAACCCTAGACTTCACCATGAGCCTGCCAGAAGAAAGCACCAAACACCTTTTGGCCATGACGCCCCACACATGGCGCTCAAGCCCAGAGATTCAACAAGGCTTAATGGCGCAAGAACGTCTAGACTTACGGGTACAAATCAATTTAGATAGCTTTAGTTTGAAACCCATGGCACAGCGCACAACGCCTGACAACACGGTTGAAGGTGATCAACCTGATCAGGAAGAAAGCCACCGCCAGCCAAGTGAATACTAACAAAAGCTAGGTGTAAGCCAAACACAGGGAGCGTGTATGTTTATAGTCAGATGGTTAGGCAACCTCGCCCAAGATTACCAACGCTGTTTTGCAATCTTTGGTACAGGCTTAGCCATTTTTATGATCGGCATTGCATTGTTTTATCTAAGCGCCAAGCACTATGATGCTCAGCCCTTACTTGCCGAACTGTTAACACTGACTGCCTTACTGCTTTTTGCCATTGGCATTGTCACCGCGCTAGTGGGTTATTTAAGTTTGACCTACTACCGCTGGTATATATTTTTTAAGAAACGCAAAACAAGCCAACGTGACCCAAATGACAACCAATAAAACCGTCATCACGATAAAACTTGTCTCGTAAAAGGTTTAACCATGCGCTACCCAGACATCGAAATTTACGTCAAAGACGTCACCTTCAAACAAATAGAAGACTGGCTCAAACTGCACTTTAAAGACGTAGAGCGTAAACACATCGAAACCAAAAAAAGCGAAGCGCGCAGCCACTGGTTAGTGGATGGCAGCGAAGTCATTGGCTTTGGTAATGCCATTGGCAAGTATTCCAGTATTTGGTTTAAACAAAATAACAGCCCATGGGATACCGATCTCGATTGTGCTCACATAGCCTGTAAAGAATTAGCCACACAGGTTCGCTGCTCCAACAGCAGCTGGGAAGAAGGCCAAGGCCCAGAAAGCCAATGGTGGCGTGTCGTGGACGGCGAAGAAGACATGCTTATTGAATGGCCTGAAGGTTAACCACCCGCTCATTCGCTCGCAGGAACAGCCACTACAGGCAAAAAAATCGAACTGTACAAGGGCGCACCTGCGCCCGACACACCCATACTCATATCAATACCCCGCGATACCCTAATCACAAAACCTCTCAATAGTGCGCACTAAAGCTGGGCGCGATCAGCCAAACCCTTTACAATCCTTGGCTTAAATATAAATAAAGAAAAGGACATTCCATGATTTTCTCCATGAACACCATACTTGCAGGTATTGCGCTTTTATTCGTACTGGTTGTACTGAAAAAAACCATCATCTTCGTGCCACAAAACCGCGCTTGGTTAGTTGAGCGTTTTGGTAAATACCACAGCACCAAGCTTGCAGGCCTTAACTTCATGATGCCGTTCATTGATCGTATCGCCGCCAACCGCAGCTTAAAAGAACAAGCCCAAGACGTACCGAGCCAAGCGGTAATCACCAAAGACAACATCTCACTGGTTGTCGATGGCGTGCTGTACTTACGCGTTGTAAACCCATACGACGCCACCTACGGTGTAGATGACTATTCATACGCCGTGACCCAGCTAGCCCAAACCACCATGCGTTCAGCCATTGGTAAAATGGAGCTCGACCGCACCTTCGAAGAACGTGAAGCCCTAAACGCCGACATCGTCGCATCCATTAACCAAGCCGCCGAGCCTTGGGGTATTCAGTTACTGCGTTACGAAATCAAAGACATCGTGCCACCAAAATCCATTTTAGAATCCATGGAAGCACAGATGAAAGCCGAGCGTGTTAAGCGTGCGCAAATTCTAGAATCTGAAGGCGACAAACAAGCCGCCATCAACGTGGCTGAAGGTCAAAAAGCGTCGATGGTATTAGCCGCCGAAGCCGACAAAGCTGAACAAATTCTTCGCGCAGAAGGTGAAGCCCAAGCGATTCTGGCCGTGGCCGATGCACAAGCCAAAGCCCTTAAAACCGTCGGTGATGCCGCCAAGACCGAAGAAGGCCAAAAAGCCGTTCAGCTTGACCTAGCTACCAAAGCTATCGAAGCACAAAAAGCCATCGCCAAAGAGTCGTCCGTGATCTTGCTACCCAGCAATGACACCAGTGCCAGCTCGTTAGTGGCGTCATCAATGGCGATTATTAATAAGATCAACGAACAAAAAGGCTAACCATGGATTACATCGCACAAAACTTATCACAAAGCCTGATCATCGCAGGCATCGCACTGCTGATCATCGAAGTGGCCATACTGGGCTTTGCAACCTTTGTGCTGTTTTTTATGGGCTGCTCCATGATCATTACAGGGGTATTGATGCTAGCAGGCGTTCTCGACGACACTTACATCACGGCCCTATGGAGCAACGCCATCGTCACCAGCGCACTGGCTGCCCTACTTTGGAAGCCCCTTAAGAACAGCCAACAAAGCAGTGGCGCGAGCAAAGAAACACCGACCACCATTGATCATCAATTTATGCTCGACGAAGATTGTGATGGCAAAGGCCTAACACAGCATAAATATTCGGGGATTCAATGGAAGGTAAAAAGCCAGCAGCCCATCACCAAAGGCACTTTAGTTAAAGTGGTGAAAGTCGATGTGGGTGCGTTGTGGGTTGAAGAAGTGTAAACCCTTTTTAAACTTATTAGGCTTCAAAAAAACGCCCTAGGTGCTGTGCACCTAGGGCGTTTTTCATTCACCGTAAACTCGTTACCGCTTACTCAGTAATCAATGCCTCAATAAGCTTTTGGCCAATATTGGTATGATGCTGCATGGTTGAGAACTTATTAGCAATGGCTTCTGGGCCAAATGCATAAACCGGCACAGGCGATGCCGTGTGAGAGCCATTGCTCCAAGCCACACTTTGCTCAGCCCCGATGGCACGACTAATTAGCGCACCATGGTCTTCACCTGGATACACATAAAAATCACTGAAGTCGTTAATCAAAGGCAGCTCTGCCACATCCAGATACTTATGACCAGTGATCTGGTTGTCGTTCATGGTGCGGGCCGCAATGTGCTCCGCTTCTTCATCGGATACATGAAAGTCCACGTGTAAGCTGGCATTCACCGCCGTT
>JBNMQC010000232.1:0-3932 GCA_051277445.1 Bermanella sp.
AAAGGGATAAAGATAACCAACGGTTATACGGTACACATTTGCTGAAATATCTAGCTGGCCGACAAGGTGGATACCCAATAACACTGCGCTAATGACCACTACACCCAATGGCAGAGCCAGCCAGAGGACCTGCTGAAACTGAAAGCGGATTTTTCCTGGTTGGCCAGCACCCCAAAAGTTTCCAACGATCGGGCTATTGGCAATCATGATACCAATCACCATTAAATTTATCATTGACCAGACACTACCACCGAGTTGCAATGCGGCTAAGGTATCTGCATCAACCTGGCCACCCATATAGATGTCGGTAACGGTCATTCCAACCACCGCAATTTGGCCCATAATTAAAGGCGCTGCCAGTCGCAATAGCGTGCGCGCATTATCAATAAACCTTGGGTGAGATGTTTCTGAATGGGTCGCTGGAATGGACATCGAGGTATCTTTTTCTATGTAGGTGGCTATCTTCCTTGAATGAGCAATTCAAGGAAAGGTAAATATCGTCGATTATTATAATTAGACGACTCGTGGCAAGCCTGTACAGGGTTAATATTTATTATCAGCGAGTAAATAACAATTCTGGTACACTCCGCGACCTCATTAGGCTGAATTACTCATGGCCCAATAAATTTCTGTAAATTACTGTGTAAATAACCTTGACTGAACAAAAATTAGAAACACCTGCCTCTGAAACATCTGATGTTGCTGTTGAGCAGAAAAAGAAACCAACTACTCGAGCTCCAAGTCGTAACAACAAGCCTTGGGATCTTTCGCAGTTTAAAGTTTCACCGGAAAAGGGTAAGGCTCGATTTCACGATTTTGACTTGCCACTAGAATTGATGCGTGGCATTCAAGACGCGGGTTTTGAATACTGCACGCCTATCCAAGCCGCCTCGCTGCCGCATACACTTAATGGCCACGATATTGTTGGTAAAGCACAAACGGGTACCGGTAAAACGGCTGCATTTCTAATCAATATGATTACTGACTTACTTAATCATCCTGTGGAAGACCAGCGTTTTCTAGGTGAAGCCAGAACTCTAATTTTAGCGCCAACACGAGAACTCGCCATCCAAATTGGCGATGACGCTACCCAGCTGTTAAAGCATACCAAGCTAACCGCACACACACTGGTTGGTGGCATGGACTATGGAAAGCAACTGCAAAAAATGCAGAAGCATGACTGTGATATTTTAGTGGGCACACCCGGTCGGTTGTTGGATTTTGCTAATAACCGAGATATTTATCTTGATCGCGTTGAAGTGCTCGTGATCGACGAAGCTGACCGTATGCTCGACATGGGCTTTATTCCGCAGGTCCGTCGTCTAGTCAACTTAACGCCTAAGCGTGAAGACCGTCAGTCACTGTTGTTTTCGGCAACCTTTACACCTGAAGTACTGCGACTGTCTGAAACCTGGACAGACAAACCAGTGACCGTTGAAGTTGGTGCTGAGCGAGTTGCAACCGACACCGTTGACCAGCAGGTATTAATTACCACTGCAAAAGAAAAATTTACTGTTTTAAATAATATACTACTGGGTGACAACGTTGACAGTGTCATGGTGTTTGCCAATCGCCGAGATATTTGCCGCACCCTGCATGAAAAGCTTAGAAAACAGGGTTTCAAAGTAGGTATCTTGTCCGGTGATGTGCCTCAAAATCGTCGCATGAGAGCACTTGATTCCTTCAAGTCTGGTGCGTTAAAAGTCATGGTAGCAACGGATGTTGCGGGCCGTGGTATCCATGTCGATGGCGTTAGCCACGTTATTAATTACACCCTGCCCGAAGAACCCGAAGATTATGTACACCGCATTGGCCGGACAGGCCGCGCTGGTAAAACAGGTATCTCGATTAGCTTTGCCTGCGAAGACGATGCTTTTCTGTTAGAGCCTATAGAAAAACTATTAGATATGAAGCTAAAATGCACCATGCCTGAAGAAAACCTTATTCGGCCAGTGGTAGCACCTAGGCAGCCAGCCAAGAAAAAGCCTGCGAGCGATCCTAAAGTAGATGTGCCGAAAGTTGAAGCATCTCAATTAAAAACGCAGACAGAAACTACACCAAAAGCACCGAAAGAAACTAAATCTAAAGTAGACGCACCTGTAAAAGACGCGCTCTAACCAATATCGCGATGTTGTCGGCACCATAATAGGCTACCGGCAACCACTGATGCTGGCAACATCACCAGATTAACCACAGGCACCGCCGACGCTACCATGGCGGTAAACCCAAAACCCATTGAACTTAGCCGGTTTGCGCTAACCTTATTACGTAAATCCACAAAGGATACGCCTTCAGTGTCCGCAGCATAATCTAAATACTGTAAACACAAGCACCAAGCCGCCCAGCTTGCCGCAATTATTGGCGCCAGTAAATTCACCACTGGGATAAAACTCAGTATTAAAGCAACAACCCCAACACCCAGTGTCCGCGGCACAAAATAGATAATCAACTGCGCCTCTCTAACGAGACTTTGCCAGGTCGACGCGGCAACATTGGTCGCCTCTGGGATAGTATGAGTTTCTGCAGCAATCACTCTTTGGGCAATCACACCATAAAATGGCGACCCAATAAGGTTAGCAAAAATAGTAAAGGTAAAAGCATAAATAGCCAGCGCCAAAATCGCAAACAAGAACCAAATAATCCATGAGAGCCACTGCAACCATTCGGGAACTGAAGTAGTGATTGTGGTTACCCAGTTTTGTAGCCAACTGGCAGCAAAACCTGTCGCCGAGGCAAAGAGGGCAATATTGATCAATAACGGAATGATAACTAACCAGCGAATATCCCGCCGCCATAACAGCTTAAAGCCCTCAAAGATGAGAGTGGGGCTATGAGTTACTGCAGGTATCACAATGGGGACCTCAATAAACTTTTTAGATGGAGCAATTACTTCTCCCCGGAATTTTACTTGGACATGAGCCGGCAGATCAATGAGCCAAAGGCGGCTCCAAAACAGATGCCCATAGCGACCCAAAATCCCACATCACCTTTAATAGCGCCAATTGTAGCACCGATGATAATACCTGAAGACGTACCGAGGACAATGGTAGTGGGTTCAAGTTTAATGCTGGATCGTTTGTCATTATCAAGCATGTCATTTAGTCCCCGGTCGCTAACCCATAACATTTATGGATTACGTGTTTGTTGTATTTTATTCTTAGAATCTAAGTGTTCGTATAGATACATACTATCCAGAATGACGCATTAAACGCTGTTTTTGGCGATTCCAGTCACGTTCTTTGTCGTCCATGCGTTTGTCATAGGATGCCTTGCCCTTGGCAAGAGCGATCTCACACTTAATGAGGTGATTTTTCCAATACAGCGCGGTGCAAACGGCGGTGTGGCCTTTTTGGTTAACGCCCTCTTCAAGTTTTTGCAGCTCACGATGATTAAGTAGTAACTTGCGTGTTCGCTTAGCATCAGTAACAAAGTGAGTAGAGGCTGACAAAAGTGGTGTGATGTTTGTGCCGATTAACCAGGCTTCGCCATCACGAACAAATACGTAGGTGTCGGTGAGGTTAACTTTACTTTCACGTAGGCTTTTGACTTCCCAACCGAGCAGCACCAGACCGGCCTCGAATTTCTCTTCGATAAAATAGTCGTGCTTCACCTTTCTGTTTAGCGCGATAGTACTTGATTGTTGCTTGGGCGTTTTTTTAGTCATGGGGTGAATTATACGTTTCACCTGTCGTTTGTCATGAATTATTGTTAATTGTTCCTAAATACTAAATAGATGAGCCAATGATTAGGTTAGTTGGTGGCGAGTGAGTACAATTTCGTCTGGTTTAATGGAGATACTCGTATGGGATTGCAGCAAAAAGGCATGCATGGGGCTTGGGCTAGCCGTTGGACGTTCATCATGGCAGCTACCGGATCCGCGGTTGGACTTGGAAACATGTGGAAATTTCCCTATGTTGCTGGCAGTAATGGCG
>JBNMQC010000233.1:0-3895 GCA_051277445.1 Bermanella sp.
GCGTTCAACTTAATGTTGGAACAAGCGTTAGGCGGTGGTGGTATTGCTAGTTTACGCATCGATCCTCAAGGTAAAGCAATGGCGCAGCAGTTATTAGATATGCCAGTTGCCGTTCCTGCTGAGATGGCTCGTCAAGCTGAAGAAAATTACCAAGCGCTTATTGCTAGTGCGAATACATCAGAGGGAACCATCGTCTAATGGCAATTTTAAATTCAGAGATCGAAACGCATAGTGAAGACTTTGCGCAGAACTGTGCAGCCATGCAAGTGGCTATTGACGAGTTTCGCAGCGTAGAAGAAAAAGTATTAACGAAAGCCGAACAAGCGAAAGAAAAATTTCGTCAGCGTGGAAAGTTATTACCGCGTGAACGTTTAAATCTTTTATTGGACGCAGGCTCTAATTTTTTAGAGTTGTGTTCGCTTGCAGGTTTGAAAATGCATGATGATAAAGACGGTAGCAGTGCCGGTGGCGGCATTATTGCGGGTATCGGTTATGTGGCAGGTAGCCGCTGCATGATTCAAGTCAATAACAGCGCAATCAAAGGCGGAACTATCTCGCCAGCGGGTCTGGATAAAACCTTACGCATTCAAGAAATCGCGCGGGCTAATAAATTGCCGATTGTTACCTTGGCTGAATCCGGTGGTGCAAATCTACAATACGCCACTGATGTTTTTGTTCCAGGCGCGCAAGCGTTTGCGAACCAAGCACGTTTATCCGCGGCAGGAATTCCTCAGATAACGGTTGTGCATGGAAATGCAACGGCGGGTGGTGCTTATCAGCCAGGGCTTTCAGATTTTATTATCGCCGTGCGACATAAAACAAAAATGTTTTTAGCCGGGCCACCATTATTAAAAGCAGCGACCGGTGAAATCGCCACGGATGAAGAATTAGGCGGCGCTGAGTTACATGTTTATGAAGCAGGAACCGCAGATTATTTAGCCGAAGATGATGCCGATGGTGTCCGCATTGCCCGTGAAGTGATGGCGGGTCTGCCGTGGAATGATCAAGTGGCGCCGCGCACAGAAAAAACTTATGACGAACCGCTTTACAGTGCGGATGAATTATTAGGGCTTGTACCGTGTGACTCCAAGAAGCCATATGATGTACGCGAAGTGGTTGCGCGCATTGCCGATGGCAGTGAGTTTCAAGATTTTAAAGCTGACTTTGATATCCAAACGGTGTGTGGGTTTATAAAAATATCAGGTCATGCCGTAGGGATTATTGGTAACAATGGTCCGATCACGGCGAAGGGCGCAAACAAAGCGGCGCAGTTTATTCAGCTGTGTGATCAGAACCAAGTTTCACTTTTATTTTTGCACAATACTACTGGTTTCATGGTCGGTACTGAATCTGAAAAGAGCGGCATCATTAAGCATGGTTCGAAAATGTTGCAAGCCGTGGCGAATGCCCGGGTTCCTAAAATCTCGATTGTGATTGGCGGTTCTTACGGCGCGGGTAACTATGCGATGTGTGGTCGTGGTTTGGATCCACGATTTATTTTTGCTTGGCCAAATAGCAAAACGGCCGTGATGGGTGGGGCACAAGCGGGCAAAGTTTTACGCATTGTGACCGAAGAGAAGCAGCTGAAGATGGGTCAAGTACCTGACGAGAAGATGCTTGATCAGATTGAGCAAATGACCGCGGCGAAGTTAGAAGCCGGTTCAACGGCTTTGTTTGGCACTGCGCGCATTTGGGATGATGGTTTAATCGATCCCCGTGATACGCGCAAATTATTGGTAATGCTATTAGACATGTGTGATGAAGAGAAGCATCGTTCTCTGCAAGGTAATAGCTTTGGCGTATCACGCTTCTAAAAACAGTGACATAAATTAAAAATTAAGTAATGGGTAACATAAAATGATCCTGACTCAAGAGCATAAAGAAATTCAAAGAACTGTTCGTAATTTTGTTGATAACGAAATTAATCCCTATGTCGACCAGTGGGAAAAAGACGGAATATTTCCGGCAAAAGAATTGTTTAAAAAAATGGGCGACTTGGGTTTGTTGGGAATATCCAAACCTGAATCTGCTGGTGGCATGGGGTTAGATTTCTCTTATGAAATAGCAGCGGCAGAAGAACTAGGTGGCATTACCTGCGGTGGTGTCCCCATGGCTATTGGTGTGCAGACGTGTATGGCTACGCCTGCGTTAGCAGAATTTGGTAGCGAATATGTGCAGCAAACTTTCTTAGAGCCAGCAGTTGCGGGTGACATGGTTGCAGCGATTGCAGTGAGTGAGCCAGGGGCAGGTTCAGACGTTGCAGCGATTACTACGACGGCTATAAAAGACGGTGATGATTACATCATCAATGGTTCTAAAATGTGGATCACCAACGCGACCCAAGCAGATTTTGTGTGTTTGCTAGCAAACACATCGGATGATAAAGCTCATAAAAATAAATCATTAATCGTCGTGCCGACCAATTTAGAAGGTATTAGCTTTTCTGAAAAGCTAGACAAGCTTGGTATGCGTTCTTCTGATACTGCACAAATATTTTTCGACAATGTGCGTGTGCCACAGAAAAACTTAATCGGTACTGAAGGTGCTGGTTTCATGATGCAAATGATGCAGTTCCAAAAAGAACGCATGTACGTTGCCGCAATATCATTAAAGGGCATGGAACTTTGTATTAATTCAACGATTGAATATACCCGAGAGCGTAAAACTTTTGGTCAGCCAATTATTGATAACCAAGTGGTTCATTTCCGTTTAGCAGAATTGCAAACTGAAATTGAAGCATTGCGCTGCATGACTTACCAAGCGTGTGAAGGTTTCTTACAGGGTGAAGACATGACTCGTTTAGCGTCTATGGCTAAATTGAAATCAGGTCGTCTATCTCGTGAAGTAACGGATGCCTGCCTACAATATTGGGGCGGTATGGGCTTTATGTGGGATAACGTTGTGTCTCGTTTATATCGTGATAATCGTTTGGGTTCTATCGGTGGTGGCGCGGATGAAATTATGATCGGCATTATTTGTAAATACATGGATATCTTGCCTAAAAAGCGTAAATAGCTTTTGAGAAAAAGATAGCTTCGACAGTATTTAAGCCGACAGTATTTAAGTCGCAGTATGTAATCGGATAGAAGTTGAGGGTTAAAATGAGCCAACAAGAATTTGAAACACTGGTAATACAGGACCAAAAACCTGTATTACGCGTCATGCTAAACCGGCCTAAGCTGGCTAATGCTATGAACCTTAAAATGGTGAATGAGTTGATGGCGGTGATGGAAAAAGTTGAAAAAGAAAATTACCGCGTATTAATTATTAGTGGTGGTAATGGCAACTTTTGCGCCGGTGGTGATATTAAAGATATGCAAGCGGCCGGTGCTGACAAGCAAGTCTTAGTTGAACTTAATCGCGCCTTTGGTCATATGATCACTAAAGCCAATCACTTACCAGCTGCGGTTATTTGTGCATTAGAAGGCGCAGTGCTTGGGGGTGGTTTTGGTTTAGCGTGTGTTTCTGATTTAGCGATCGCGGTTGAAAAAACTCAGTTTGGTTTACCGGAAACTTCGCTAGGAATTATCCCTGCGCAAATAGCTCCGTTTGTCGTGCAGCGTATTGGTTTGACTCAAACCCGTCGCTTAGCATTATTTGGCAATCGTATTAAAGCTCAAGAAGCGATGAATCTTGGTTTGATTCATCAGGTTGTAGACAATAACGAGCAGCTTGAAGAGGCTGTCACGAAAGCAGTGAAGCTTGCGCTTAAATGTGCTCCACACGCATCTCAGGTTACTAAAGCCTTGATCCACCGTGTTAATAAACAAGATCTTGATTCGTTACTCGATCAAGCCTCTATAGATTTTGCTGATGCCGTGATGGGGGAGGGTCGTGAAGGGGGTGCTGCTTTTATGCAAAAACGTCTACCAGCTTGGGTTGATGTTTCATTAGA
>JBNMQC010000234.1:0-3882 GCA_051277445.1 Bermanella sp.
TATCAATGACCTCTTGATTGCCATAACCCAAAGCGGTGCACCAGAGGCCCGCAAGGCCCTCAAGATATTTATTTCCTTGATTGTCCCAAACATAGCAACCCTCGCCACGTTCAATAGTAATCTGCTCGATTGCCTTAAAATTAGTGGTTGGGTAAATTAAGTGAGTCATTTTCAATCCCTAATGCCTTATTATTTGTCAATGCCGCCAACACACATGTATTTAATATCCATATAGTCGTCCATCCCATACTTAGAGCCTTCTCTCCCACTACCGGATTCTTTAACCCCGCCGAAAGGTGCCATCTCATTTGAAATAACGCCTTCGTTAATACCAACGATACCGTATTCCAGTTGCTCCGCAACACGGTAAACTCGGCCAATATCTCTTGAATAAAAGTAAGCTGCCAACCCAAATTCAGTGTCATTGGCCATTTCGATAGCTTCATCTTCACTTTCAAACGTAAGAATGGGTGCCACTGGTCCAAATATTTCTTCAGAAAAAACACGCATATCTCTCGACACATTGACCAAAATAGTTGGCTCCACGAAGCACCCTCCCCGGCTACTCATGCCTCCACCGATAGTGACCATTGCGCCTTTTGCAACAGCATCGTCAATAAATTCACAGACACCTACTGCGGCTTTTTCGTCGATTAATGGGCCAACAGTAACACCCTCTTGGTCACCATTGCCGACGACTAATGTTTTAACCGCCTCGGTAAACTTCGCGGTAAATTCTTCAGCTACTGATGACTGAACTAAAATGCGATTAGAACAAACGCAGGTCTGGCCTGCATTGCGGTACTTAGAAATCATTGCCCCCTGCACGGCAGAATCAATATCGGCATCGTCAAAAACAATAAAGGGCGCATTGCCCCCTAACTCCATTGACGTGCGCTTAACCGTGGCGGCACACTCGGCCATGAGTTGTTTACCCACCGGTGTTGACCCAGTGAAGGTTACTTTGCGAACCAGCGGATTACTGGTCAGTTCAGCACCAATCTCAGCGGTGCGACCAGTAAGGATGTTTACTAACCCTGGCGGAAAGCCAGCTCGTTCAGCCAGTACCATTAAGGCTAGCGCAGACAAAGGCGTCGCATTCGCAGGTTTGCACACCACCGCGCAACCTGCGGCTATAGCTGGTGCAATTTTTCGCGTCAACATGGCATTAGGGAAGTTCCAAGGTGTAATACAGGCAACCACGCCAACGGGTTGTTTGATGACCATGACGCGTTTGTCATTGGACGGCTGCGGGATGATATCGCCATAGACCCGCTTGGACTCCTCACTAAACCACTCTACATAGTTTGCCCCGTAAGCTATTTCTCCACGAGACTCTGCCAAAGGCTTACCCTGCTCTGCTGTAAGAATCTGAGCTAAGTCCTCTTGATTTTCCATAATAAGGTTAAACCAACGACGCAATAATGCCGCTCTTTCCTTAACCGTGGTTTTAGCCCAAGACTTCTGCGCCACAGAAGCAGCCTCAATCATACGTCGTGTTTCAGCTGTACCACATTTACTGACTTTAGACACCCATGCTCCCGTTGCTGGATTAGTAACGTCTAGAGTTTCACCACTGTCAGCATCTACCCAATCTCCATTAATAAAGGCCTGAGATACTATTAGACTCTTGTCTTTTAATTTGAGTGTCATTAGTTGGTCCAATTTTGGTTTTTATATAGTGTATGTGCTTGCAGAAATAAAAAATAGAGCCAGTTGGCACCTATTATGGACATCCGGTTACCTGCGCGGTGGCTTTAACGTGCAAAGCGTACATGTTATCCCGACAATATAGACGGCAAGTATCGTTGTCGCTATACCCCTGTTTAGGTAGATCGGTAAAGGATAAACCTAGGCTATCAGACGTCAATAAAAACCTGTAATCTTGATACTTAAATAGCGACTTTGATTAAAACTATGCCTGACCCTCTACTGTACTTTACAAACAATGGTTTACACACCCATTTGGTTCTACCAAGCCAGGGACTAAAGGCATTAGTCCCTCAGCTATCCAAGTACTTTTTGGACGAACCCTGGTTACAACTTGGCTGGGGCGACTTTGATTACTATGGGTCTGCAAAGCAGACTAAGCTATTGGGTTTTCGTGCGCTGTTTATGCCGACTAAGGCAATCATAGGTGTGCGTAGTATCACGGACATCACCAACGACTTTCATGCACAGACGCGCGTATATGCAATCCCTTTGCCCGAGACGGCTATGGACGCTACCTTGCTATTTATCAGTCGATATTTTCAGTTTAATGAATCAAATGACTTGACTATCGTTCGCGAAAAAGCGACCGGAGAGCTTTTTTTTAGCGCTAGTGGCACCTACAGTATTTTAAATACATGTAACAACTGGACAGCCTATGTGCTTAAAGAAGCTGGCTTGAAAATATCCCCTAAATTGACAATAGGGCCTGACCAAGTAGAACGCAATGTAAGAAAAAACGGTTATTTAAGGACCCAAAAATAAGCTTTGCTAAATGCATCGCTACACAGGTTAAGCATCCATCGCCTTGATAGGTTGCAGCCCGCGCCAAGTCAAACGATACACCGGGGCCTTCATCGCATCCATAGTCTCGGCAATGTCATGAAATAGACGACGATACCGATAGAATGGAACCCTTGGAAAGAGGTGATGAATAGAGTGGTAATTTTGGTAGCCCCACAGCACGGTTGCTACTGTAGAGAAAGGTCTGGGGATCACTATTGTGGATGTGTCGACATAGCGACCCATAACGGCATGAGGTCGATGGACTATATAAGCGAAAAAATACACCAAGACAATAATGCCTAGCAACCCTGCAACCACAAATAACATGAGGCCTCGCCACCAACCTGCGATTAATTCTGGATCACCAGTTCGCCACAGCACAATGAACGGCAACACTCTAAGTAGCACTGTAAAAGCAATTTCAATAACAAAAGTAGCCTTCTTTCCCACTGTGGCTTTGGCCCAATATCGTTGAGAATACAGCTCATATTGGATCGCTATACCTCTCCAAGCAGTTTTCATCATATCTAAGGGGGAACTGACGATGTTAGCAGAATAGCCGTCCGGATCTTTTTTCGCGTGATTTGTGTTTGCGTGATGCGTAAGGTGTTCAATGCGGTGGGCTGTCAAAGGGATCGCTAGAATAGTACCTGCAAGATACCCTAGCCCATCGTTTACCCATTTCATTGACGTGTTACTTCCGTTGATACTGCCATGCACAGATTCGTGTAATACCGTATAGGCAGCATAAGTCAGCGCCACCATTGTCGGAATCGCTAGCCACAGGCTAAAGCCATTTAACAGGACTAGGTATGGAAGTGCCCAATAAGCAAGAAATGACGTCAGTCCAATTAGCATGGTGGGCCAGGCTAGACCACAGTAGTAGTTCTTGGCTTTTTGGCTGGCAATTTTATTCAAGGCTGCAATATCGTCCACGTTTTTATCCTTCTAAAAGAATCCAGCCTTAAAAAGGCTAATGTGCAAGAGTAGTGCGTTGCGTTGCCATTTTTATTGCCGCTTATGAAGAGATTATAGTTCACAGTCTATTCCTTAGGTGGGTTAAATCACGTCAACATAGGGCTCATTTATAGTCAAGCTAGAGTTGCTTTACCATTAAAAACCGATGCGTGTCGTGCACCTCTAGGTATTCGTTTAAGCAGGAAATAATTTTGCCACTTGATTATATTTTACCAATACAACCACCACCCTATAGGGGTATAAGGCTTGCTGGGTTTAAGTCGTTACCCTGATTGGCATAATATCATCCAACTGCAGGTTTACCATGAACATAGATGACAAAACGTATTTTGACCGGTTTGATACGGCAACGATTAACCGTCAAGACAAAGAGCATTTTCTACATCCATTCCAAGTGTTTGATGTGTT
>JBNMQC010000235.1:0-3870 GCA_051277445.1 Bermanella sp.
CTCTCTTGGTTCCAGCTGGCGCATGCAAACACCGGATGAGTCATTGTTATTGCCCGGCAATAATGATGATGGTAATGCCAATTTTGAAAAAGGTGACGCCTTTTCTCAAATTATCAAAGGCAGTCATGATTTACAGCTTAACTATGATCATTATGGTGCCTTTTTACGTGGTAAATACTGGTATGACTACGCCTTAAAAAACAACCAAACAAATCACGGCCATACACCAAATGGTTTAGCCGAAAATGAAACATTAAATGATGATGAGTTTAATGATTTAGCCAAGTTTTCGGGTGTTGAATTAATGGATGCCTTTGTTTATGGCACGTTTGATTTAGGCGATATGCCGCTAGATGTTCGCTTGGGTAAGCAGGTCGTTTCATGGGGGGAAAGCACCTTTATTCTAGGCGGAGTGAATGCTATTAACCCTATTGATGTAAGTGCGTTCCGCCGTCCTGGGGCTGAAATTAAAGATGGTTTAATTCCGGTGAATATGGCCTATGCCAATTTGGGTTTGAGTGACAGTTTGTCGTTTGAAGCGTTTTATCAACTTGAGTTTCAAGAAACGGTTATCTCCGGCTGTGGTACGTATTTTTCAAGCAATGACTATGCCCCACAAGGTTGTGATGGGGCACTCACCCCGGCAGGTGTATTGAGTCGATTGGATGATGACAAAGCTAAAGATGACGGTCAGTTTGGTTTTGCAGCCCGTTATATCTCCCAAGCTCTAGGGGATACAGAGTTTGGCTTATACGCCATGAATATTCATAGTCGAGTGCCTGTTATTAGTGGTATTAAACATGGATTGTCTGCAGGAGATGAGGGTGCTATAGCGAGTGCTGCAGTCAACCAATACAGTGCCGCTCCAGAAGTTTTTCAAGCCGCTGGTTTTGTTAGCCCGCAAGCATTTGCTGCTGCAAAAATTGGTCAAGCCCGCGCCGCCGATACTCAATATTTTGCGGTTTACCCAGAGGATATTCAGCTATTTGGTTTAAGCTTTGCCACCACAGCGGGCAGTGTCGCTTTATCGGGTGAGCTTAGTCATAAGCAAAATGTACCGCTACAAATCAATGCTCCCATGTTAATAAATGCCGCTTTAACTGGCAGTTCAACTAGCGAAGAATTAGCCAGTATAGTGAACAGCGCGCAATCTAAAGATGTTGTGGATGGTTATCGTTTATTTAATGTGAGCCAAGCCCAGTTGACTGCTATTCAATTCTTTGATCAAACCGCAGGAGCAAGCCGTGTCACGTTAATAGGTGAGGTAGGTTATACCCATGTTGATGGTTTGGATGAAAGCGCTGATGCTATTAAATTTAGTCGCCCAGGAATATTTGAACCTGAGTCTGGATTTATTAATGACGGTTATGTCACGCAATCTTCTTGGGGTTATCGTGCGCGTATTGTGGCCGATTACCCCGATGTTTTTTCAGGGGTGAATATGAAACCCATGATTGCTTGGTCACATGATGTGGACGGCTTTGCGCCTCAGCCCGGTGGTGCTTTTCGTGAAGGCAATCAATCGTTAGGGCTCACACTTAAAGCGGACTACCTTGCTAAATATAATGCCGCGATTGCTTACACCCAATACATGGGGGGTGATTACAATGTTTTGAGTGATCGTGATTTCGCATCCATTACATTGGGCATGCAATTTTAGTTTTTTATTTTCATAAATTATATTCTGGACATCATTTTATGACGTTACACACCATCACACTTGCGACATTTTTATTGGCCATGAGTGTTACAACTTATGCAAAGGTGACACCTGAGGAAGCTAAAATGCTCGGACAAAGCCTAACGATTGTTGGGGCTGAGCGAGCGGGGAACAAGCAGGGTACTATTCCCAGTTATACAGGCGGGCTTGTTGGGCCTCAGACAGACAACCCGTTTGCAGAAGAGACCTCCTTGTTCATTATTACCGGGGAAAACATGCAACAATATGATGCCCAGTTAAGCGACGGCCAAAAGGCGTTATTAAAAAAATACCCAAGTTATAAAATGCCAGTTTATCCAACACATCGAACAGCGAACTACCCTGATTTTATTGAAAAAAAAGGAGTGAAGAATTCAACAACTGCAACCCTTATTGATGGAGGGAATGGCTTGAAGAATTTTGATGAGACATTGCCTTTTGTTATTCCTCAATCGGGCATAGAAGTCATTTGGAATCACATCAGTCGCTACCGAGGAGGTTCTATAGAGCGTAATGCAGCTCAATTAGTTGTCCAACGCAATGGTAATTTCACACCTATTAAGGTCCGCAGTACATTGGCAGCGCCTCAATATTTGCAAGATGGGTATGATCCAGTATCTGACAGTAATGTATTATTTTATTACACCCAAGCCATTAAATCTCCAGCGCGATTAACCGGTAATGTTTTGTTGGTTCACGAAACCATTGATCAAGTGAACCAACCGCGCATGGCCTGGACCTATAACGCTGGACAACGCAGAGTTCGTCGCGCACCTCAGGTGGCTTATGATGCACCTGGGCAAGCATCTGAAGGGCTTCGCACCTCGGATCAGCTAGACATGTTTAACGGTGCACCGGACCGCTATAACTGGGAACTGTTGGGTAAAAAAGAAATGTTCATTCCCTATAACGCTTATGGGATTTCAGATGAAAGCCTGACCTACAGTGACATTATTCAAGCAAACCATGTTAACCCCGATGTCACCCGTTACGAGCGTCATCGAGTATGGGTGGTAGAGGCAACGCTTAAAGAGGGTGCACGCCATATTTATGCTAAACGACGCTTTTACATAGATGAAGACAGCTGGCAAATTGCCATAGCGGATCACTATGATAATCGTGGGGAGTTATGGCGCGTAGCTGAGGGCCACGGTATGCAATTTACCGAAGCGAATACGTTTTGGTACGCAGCCAGTACTAATTACGACCTATTCTCAGGTCGTTATCTTGCTGAATTAAATAATGAGGAGAGTGATGCCTTTGTATTTGGGCTAGATGCGAGTCATCGTGACTTTACCTCAGCGGCTATTCGTCGACAGGGCAAGCGATAAGCACAATTTTAACCAGCGTTTATGGTTATAAGCGCTGGTTAAGCAACTTGATTCCCCATTAGGTCATTGATGGTGTCGTCTTTAATTTCATCATATTCACCACCTGAAATATTTAGATAACTTAACGTTGCTTCAACGCACTGCGTGTTAAATTCATTGTCTTCTACTTTCCAGTAATGCTGGTATTCACCGCTGATGTCTTTGGCGAGAGTGAGTACTGCCAGTAACTGACAAATATCCGCCGGTAACTCTTTACTGCCGTCTAAAACGCTTTTAGCAATGGGCTGGTAGCGAATGGCTAACGAAACATCATGGCTCATGTACCAGGCCTTTGCCATCAAAGCCCCTTGTAAATAATGATCGGTATTGAAGGTTTGGCGTTCATAAACGCACATTTCATTGGCCGGTTTACGTGTGTGAGTGGTTAAAAAGGCATCGTAGTTTTCGAAGTTTAACAGCATGATTGGGACGCCTGCGTTATGCAGCATGCCCACGCTGTAAGCATCATCGACTTTGATTGAGGTGTACTTGGCGGCTAAGGATTGGCAAATACCGGCTACTTCAGATGCGGTGTCCCAAAAGCTTTCCAATAACGGAGATTCCTTGAAGCACGAGCGAATAATCACCGCTTGTAAAAGGCTCAGAACGCGCTCAAGGCCCATGAGTGAAATGGCGGTTTCAACGGATGTCACTTCTTGACGTAAACCTAACCAAGGGCTGTTCACACTGGAGAGTAAAATCGCATAAAGCGACACATCTTGCTTAATTAGCTGGGTTATTTTGTGTAATTCAACATCTTGCTGCTGCATTAAGGCTTGGATCTCAAGTAAGATGCCCGGT
>JBNMQC010000236.1:0-3861 GCA_051277445.1 Bermanella sp.
ATAAAACCTGCCACCGACATGGGTAAGTCCGTCATATCGAATGATGAACCCACATCCCTTTATCGCTGGCAGGATGAAAAAGGGAACTGGCAATTTAGCGACCACCCTCCTGAAAACGTGAATGCCCAAGTGATGACCGTTGACAATAAAATCAACTCCATGAAAACCATCGACCTGCCAGAGGGCTATCAAGACAAGCCAAAGCAAACGGAACGATTTGACCCTACTGCCAGCGATGGCCCGTCAATCCCTTTGACCACCGCCCCACTTGAAAAAGTGCCTGAGATGCTTGATCAAATAAAAGGGTTCCAAGACGCCTTAGATAATCGTCAGCAGCAGCTCGAAAGCATCAATCGCTAGTTTCACAGATCGCTTAATCCAATTGATAAACCAATCCATTTGCACCGACGGCTTTGTAGCCCTTCGGTGCAAATGCCACATCTAATACCTGCGTGGCTTTATTTACCCAACCACTGCGTGGTGCCAAATGCCATGTTTGTAGTTTCTCAGCTTTTGTGACATCCCATAAAATCACCTGACCACTTGAACTACCTGTCAGCAGTTGTGTGCCTGAATCATTAAATCGGGCACTTTGATAATAGCCGTTATGCTGAGGTAGTCGGGCCATTTCTTTTCCACTGGATAAATCCCAGACAATGCTGTCATCCCTGTGACTGGCAGCAAACCCTAAGCGTCCATCCTGGGTCAAGGCCACCACCTTGATTTGATTCTTAAGTTGCCACGAGTACACCGCCTTACCGGTTGCAAGATCCCAAACCTTAACCATGGAATCATCGCCACCTGTTATTGCCCATTGGTAATCGCGACTCATACTCACCGCTTGCACTATGCCTTCATGGGTTAAACGGGACTTAACCCCACCATTTTGAATATCGAATAACACCGCTTGGTAATTATCCAAACCCAGTAACGCGAATTGTCCATCGTTACTTAATGCCATGTCTTTAATATTGGCTGGCGCTTCCCATAACCAAAATGCTTCACCTGTTTGTGCATTCCATAACACGATCTTTCTGTGCTCAGCGGTACTGGCATAACGGTCATTATCACTTAGCCCACAACTCAATACTCCGGTTAATGTTTCGGCTTGATGATTCCAGTCATATAAACGTTCAGCTGGATCTACTTGCCAATAACTGCCGCCATGATGAATCGAGCCCACTAAGACATGTTTCCCATCCGCCGATAGGCATGCGCTGTATACGCCACGCACGGCCATTTCCCACTGTTTCGTTGGGCTATCGCCACTGGAGCAAGCAATCAAGAATGATGTCAGTAAGACAATAAGGTTGGTTTTCATATTCAGCATCCCTACGTTCTCTTTAAGTGTAGGCGAGTCTGAAATATTTGGCAGGTTTGTAAATTTTAGGGGAGTGTTAATAGACACCGTCTCTGGTGGGTAGAGCATGCGGGTCTATTAACTAGAAGTGGTAAGTCACCACTTGAAGGTATTCTTAAGCAATCATTTCTTTATGAACGTTATGCAGGGCTTCTATTAACTCATCTTCTAATTGGAAACGCTCTTCAAGTAACTCGCCTAGCTCAGATAGATCTTTCGGTAAGTCTGTTAGTTTCTCGATGCATTGTTCAGCGCTGTCGTAATTATCATTGAACTCAACGCATTTTACAGTGATTTGCTCTAGCAGAGGGTAGTGATGTTTAGCCAGTTCAATTCCGCCGTCATCAAATTCAGTGGCTTCACGTACAAGCTGCTCATAGACTTCAAAATGCCCTGCACTGCAGTAATCCATCAACACCTGGCAAAACGCTTGTACCTTCACCGACAGCGGCGTCTCTCGAGGACTATACGGTTTCAGCCCTTTAATCGCACAATACAACACGAGTAACTCTTGGCGCTCATTCAACCAACGGTCGATTAATGAATGCACGCCACCCCAACGTTCTTTCGCATCTTTGCAGCTTTCTAACATGGCCAATCCTCTTGCTTATAGTTATGGGTCCAAGGTCAGTTCATTCAATATAGGCACTGGATTTGGCCGCTGCAAGCTCAAATTTTTCTATATTTTTAGTGCTTGAGCCTGCACCATTTTTACAATAGTATCGCTAGGAAGCGTTTTATATTTTCAATTCTTAATTGGCGTATTTCTACCGCTTTTTACTTGTCACCGCTAAGTAAATCCCCACCACTGTAAACCCTACAAACCACACTAATACCCACTGCGGCATGGATAATCCAAAAAGAGACCAGTGCGCATCTGCACAGTTACCATTTCCACGCAGCATCACCGTGAGCACCTCTGCCCAAGGCAAGGTATCCACCATGTATTCTAAGCTCGGCCCACACGTCGGCACTTGATCAGCTGGCAGGCTTTGAATCCACACATGCCGTGCGGCAACCCCTATTCCTAACAGCGCTCCAAGGCTCATAATCACCGCAGTTGCTATGCGCGCAACTTGGTTGTGCCCAAGTAAAAGTCCCAACAAACCCGCGATCCCAACAGTGAATACCGCAATGCGTTGCATAATACACAGCGGGCACGGGTCCATGTACAAAGCATATTCAAAGTAATACGCTGCTGCCAGCAAGCCCGTACAGGCTAAAAACACAGCTAAATAAATGATTCGGTTAGAAAACGGCAACATAAATACCCTTAATTAAAAGCCAACATGAAAAGTGCTTTGTCATAGACACATGTTTATGACTTTGGTTGCAGCAAGGTGCCCAAGCTGTTCTATGCTAAAGATAGAAAACGCCAAAAGGAATCTAGCATGAAATCACTTCGCTTTCTGATTGTAATGACTTTCATCGGTCTTAACAGCCTCGTCAGCATGGCCGAGGCCCCTGCAGGGGGCAATGCCACCCAGTATGTGCATTTACAACCGGCATTTGTACTTAATTATGGGGATAACACCACTGGGCGCTTAAAATACATCCGCACCGATGTGGCCTTAAGGGTCATAGGAGCCGAAGCGGCGGGTAAGGTGAATCATCATCAAGCCTACATTCGAAACCAGCTGGTATTACTTTTAAGCCAGCAAAATGAGACAACGGTGAACGATGCACAAGGCCGTGAAAAGTTACGCCAGGTGGCATTGGATGAAATACGGGCATTGTTGACTGAGTTAGAAGGTAAGCCCTATATCGAAGACTTATACTTTCAGAATTTTGTCGCTCAAAATTAATGTGAGGTTTTCTTGAGGACATAAAAAAGGCCATAATCACTATGGCCTTTTTTATAGGGTCTGTTTGAGTTTGGTGCTGTGCTTGATGTCGAATTGCTCTTTACCATCTTGCCAGCCAGCTTCCCATGCATTCACTACTATTTCAGCTTTGTGTGGGCAAGATTGAATCTCCTTCCCCACCATGCCAGCCATGAAACCGCGACGGTATGCTTTTTCCAAATTTTCAAGATCCCAGCGGGGTTCCACTAGTTTCATAGCGTGTTCCATATGCCTTTTGAGTTAAATCTATCTCACAAGGCACCAAGATCAAGCAAACCATCGGACTTTTTTAGCCATTGTACAAATTACCCACTGTATTTGTGACCGCTTTCACGCTTTAACCAAGTATTGGGCTAAATATTCAGGGAAGGAGATGTCATCCGCTGCTTCAATTTCGTGCTGCTGGGCAATCGATTGCTGCACTAAATTTGACCAGTACGCATTTCGATCATCACTGATAGGGCTTTGAAAATAGGTTGCCACTTGCTTGGCTTGTTCCAGTGCAAACTGAGTAAATGACTGTCCATTTTGTTTCATTTTTTCGAGCACTTGCGCACTCGGCGTAAGCGACACGTCTTCAACACGTTGCGACATGATGTGCAGTGCATCTTGCAGGTCATGAGTGTTTTGCTTTTCATCCAGCAGTTTGGCTAATGG
>JBNMQC010000237.1:0-3841 GCA_051277445.1 Bermanella sp.
CATCTTTGGCTGGAATATAAATTTAGACAAAAGAGCGAGTTCTTAATCAATACAGAGCGCCAATTGAAAAATAAAGCATTGCAGCTTGAGCGCATGCAAAGCGCAGCAATATTAGGTGAAATAGGAGCAGGTTTAGCTCACGAGCTCAACCAACCCATTGCGGCCATCACGCAATATAGTGAAGGCGGGATGATTGAGCAGGCAAAAAATATTGGTACAAACTCAGTACAATACCAATTACTTGAAAAAATACACCAGCAGTCAATGCGTGCCGGAGAAATTGTTCATAGGATCAGAGAATTGTTGCAACGAAAAGGTACTGCAAGTACTGAGTTTGATGCACAAGAACAATTAATGGTTTGCCTAGACTTACTCGAACATGAATTCGAAAAAGAAAAAATCAACATCAAAACTCAATTGACTACCACTGAAATTAAGCTGCAAGGCGATAAAGTTGGTTTTTGTCAGGTGTTGATTAATGTGTTGAAAAACGCCATTGATGCGGTGTCTGAAAAAGAATTCCCGCTTCATAGCCGCAAACGAATACTGATAGATTTACACATTGTTGATCAAAGTTTACAGCTGAAAATTTATGATAATGGTATTGGGTTAACCTGTGCCAACGATGATTTTAAAACAAGTTTCTTTTCTACCAAAGCCAATGGATTAGGGCTAGGGTTGGCCATTTGCAGTGATGTTATTGCTCTTTTTGGTGGCCAGATTAACTTATCAAAATGTAAAGATGACCCGAGCTCACCTTGGCGATATGGATGTCGGGTTCTCATTGTTATCCCATTAAATGCTATGCCCGATTAATCAATCAAATACCCCTGGTAACTTTTTATTCCAACCTGTCTTTTTTGGCTTATCTCATTTTATTGAGATGTTAAACCGTGACATCAATCAAATCACGCCCCTCAATGTGGTTTACCACAATACCCTTAGTTTACTTATGGATTAACAATGGTGTTAGCGATGATGCTGACTACAGTTTGGGTTTGGTTAGTACCATTAATAATAAGTAAACAGAGAAAAACTTCGTGCTTCGTTGAAGATGAAGGGGGGCAATCATGATTGAGTTAAATCGACGTCATTTTTTAAAGGGAGCGGGTGCCAGTGGCGCCACATGTGCTTTAGCAAGCATGCTTCCTGGTTCGCTAGCTGCATTAGAAAAATCACCATTAAAAGGTGTTGCTTCTGAAGTGGCCAGTATTTGTGAAATGTGTTCAACGCGCTGTCCTATTAAGGCGCGCATTGTAGATGGCAAAAACGTATTTATTACGGGCAATAAAGAAGCTAAATCGTTTGGTGGCAAAGTCTGCGCTCGAGGTGGAGCTGGCCATAGCTTACTTTACGATCCACAGCGTATCGTTAATCCACTAAAGCGTGTGGGTGAACGCGGCGCAGGTGAATGGGCAGAGATTTCATGGGCTGATGCTTATAAAGAAATTGCCGCCCAAATGAACCAAATTAAACAACAATATGGTGCCGAAACCATAGCGTTCTCATCAAAGTCTGGTTCACTTTCAGGTCATATATTTCATCTTGCTGAGGCTTTTGGATCGCCCAATACATTTACTCATGCCTCAACGTGCCCGGGCAGTTATGTTGTTGCTGCTAAGGCAATATTTGGCACCAAAATGAAGCGTGATTTGAGCAATGCCAAATACATCATCAACTTTGGTCATAACTTGTATGAAGGCATCAACATGTCTGAAACAAGAGGCTTGATGCAAGCTCAAATGGATAGAGGAGCCAAGTTAGTTGTATTTGAACCTAGATTCTCGATTGTGGCAGATAAGGCTGATGAGTGGCATGCAATACGTCCGGGTACCGACGTCGCGGTCGCGTTAGCGTTATGTCATGTGTTGATTAATGACAATTTATATGACCATGACTTCATTGAAAAATATGTTGTTGGTTTTGATGAGTTCGCCGCTGAAGTACAAAAATATACCCCAGAATGGGCCGAAACTATTTCAGACGTGTCTGCCAGTGCCATTCGACGTATTGCACATGAATACGCAAGCCACGCTCCACACGCCGTTGTTGATTTTGGCCATCGCGCTACATTTACCCCTGAAGAGTTCGATATGCGCCGTGCGCTATATGCAGCCAACATATTGATTGGCAACATCGAACGAAAAGGGGGCATTTACATGGGCCAGAAAGCACCTGGCTATAATAAACTTGCCGGTGAAAATGTGGCCCCAGCGCTAGCCAAACCTGGTGTTAAAGGCATGCCTAAGCCAACGGCAATCCGCATTGACCAGGTTGAAAAGCAGTATGCAATGATGTGGTCAAATGGTGGCATTTATCAAACCATTTTAGATGCAACATTAGACGCCAAACCTTATCAATTAAAAGCATGGGTAATGAGTCGTACTAACCCAATGCAAACCCTTACAGACCGAGCCAAAGTAGAACAATCGCTTAAAAAGCTAGATTTAGTGGTGTCATGTGACCTGTATATCAGTGAAACCGCAGCATACGCAGATTATATTTTGCCAGAATCGACTTATCTTGAACGCGATGAAGAGATACAAGATAAATCAGGTAAAAATCCGGCCTATTATGTTCGTCAACGTGTGGTTGAAACCATTGGTAATACTCGCCCAAGCTGGCAAATATTTAAAGAATTAGGCCAAGCTTTGGGGCTTGAACAATTTTACCCTTGGGACAATATAGAAACGTTGCAATTAATGCAGTTGAATCGCGATCACAGCTTGTTGGAACACATCAAAAAAATGGGTTACGTCAGCTACGGTAAGCCATTGATGTTGCGTGAACCAGAAATGGTTACCGAATTCGTTAAGGCTTATCCCAATGCCAAAAGTGTTGATGCAGACGGTACTTATGCCAGCTCAATGAGCTTTAAAACACCCAGCGGCAAGATTGAATTAACCTCACCAAAAATAGAAGGCATGGCTCCAGGTCGAGGTGTGATTAAGCATCGCGATGTACAACTAAAGCAAGCCGATGAGTTGTACTTTATACAAGGGAAGGTCGCGGTACACACCAATGGCGCCACCCATAATATTCCAATGCTAGCCAATCTTATGTCGAAAAATGCGATTTGGATCCATCCAATAACGGCTGGGCGACTCGATATCCATAGCGGTGATGCGATTAGATTAACCAGCAGTGTGGGCAGTGAAGAAGGAACCGCCTTGGTCACCCCGGGGATTCGTCAAGATACTGTGTTTGCATACATGGGCTTTGGCTCCAAAAATAAAGAACTGGTGCGAGCCACAGGAAAAGGTATCCATTGCGGCAACCTACTTCCTAATGTCATCGCCCCCATCTGTGGCATGAATTTACACACCACAGGTGTCAAGTTGGTCAAAATTTAGCCGGTAACTAATTGATTTGGAGTCTCCTATGAGCAAACGATATGTCATGGTGCATGATGAAAACAAATGCATCGGCTGCCAAGCTTGCAATATAGCTTGTCGTAGTGAAAACGAAGTCCCTGAAGGGGTAACACGCCTACAAGTTAGGGTGGAAGGTCCTTTTGGTGAAGCACCAAACTTACATTTTAAATATCACCGCGTGTCCTGTCAGCAATGCGAAGACGCACCTTGTGTCAGTGTTTGCCCTACAGGTGCCGCTTACATAGACGAAAATGGCTTAGTGTCTATTCATAACGATAAGTGCGTTGGCTGTATGTATTGTGTTGCGGCATGTCCATACAAAGTGCGCTTTATGAATCCCATAACCAAGGCTGCAGACAAATGTAATTTCTGTAAAGACACGCGTCTAGCCAGAGGTGAACAACCCGCTTGCGTTACAGCATGCCCAACAGATGCATTGTATTTTGGCGATGCTAACGACAGTAAAA
>JBNMQC010000238.1:0-3837 GCA_051277445.1 Bermanella sp.
CTTTTTTGTCTATATCGATTCTATTTGTTGATTTTTTAAAACCTTTAAAATAGGCTACAACTCGAATAATAATTCGGTTTATTATTTATAACGATTAATTTTATCTACCCCTTTCAGGGTATATATATTTAAATTATGATCAGAGTATTGTCTTATTAAGTCAGTTATTAACTGTAGTTTAATATAGGTACGAGATTTGCTAATTACGCGAACTCGTCAATACTGTTAAGCAGTCACATATGACCAAGAAGGTGATTTATGGAAGCCGTTGCTAGGTTTCTTAAAGAAAGAGGCATTACCGAGGTAGAATCAACTCTGCCAGACATGACAGGTAATGCTCGCGGTAAATTCTACCCAACCAAAAAATTCCTTGCTGAAAAAGGCGGTCGCATCCCAGAGACGCTTTTGGTCCAAACCGTCACCGGTGATTGGGCCAGCAACCACGACGACATCGTCGATCCAACCGATAAAGACATGTTCTTAGTGCCAGACCCCAACACCTTACGTGTAGTGCCATGGGCCGATGAACCTACCGCTCAGGTAATCAACGATTGCTACACCAACAAAGGCGAACTGCACCCTCTTTCAAGTCGTTCTGTGTTACGTCGTGTACTAGCACTATATGAGAAAGAAGGCCTACGCCCTGTTATCGCGCCAGAGGTTGAGTTTTACCTTATTCAACCGAACCATGACCCTGATTATGAAATCAAACCCGCCACTGGTCGCTCTGGTCGTGCAGAAAATGCTCGCCAGTCCTACAGTATTGACGCGGTAAATGAATTCAATCCTGTTATTGATACGCTATACGCTTACTGCGATGCACAAGGCCTAGATGTGGATACCTTGATCCATGAATCAGGCGCTGCGCAAATGGAAATCAACTTCCTACATGGCGATGCACTCAGCTTGGCGGATCAGGTCTTTGTGTTTAAACGCACTTTAAGAGAAACTGCACTAAAACATGGCATCTATTCGACCTTTATGGCCAAGCCGATGCAAAAAGAGCCTGGCAGCTCCATGCATATTCACCAAAGCCTAATTGACGTGAATACCGGTAAAAATATATTTGCTAATGAAGACGGCAGCTATAGCGAGAAGTTCATGCATTACATTGGTGGTTTGCAGAAATTCACCGGCAATGCGATTAGCTTTTATGCACCAAACGTGAACTCATATCGCCGTTTTGCACCAGAAATTGCCGCTCCAATCAACATGAATTGGGGCATCGATAACCGTACTGCCGGTCTTCGTGTTCCTGAAGCCGTTGCCGAAGCCACTCGTATTGAGAACCGCTTCCCAGGTGCAGACTGTAACCCTTACCTTGCCATTGCAGCGAGCCTTGCTTGCGGTTACCTTGGCATGAAAGGCAACATAAAACCGAGCGAACCAACAAGTGGCTCACCGGATGATGAAACAGTTGAAATTGCACGAACCCTTGAAGAAGGTTTGCGCATGCTAGAAGAATGCCCAGAGCTAACTGAGATCATGGGCTCATCATTCGTAGAAGCTTACATTGGCGTAAAACGTAAAGAATTTGAAACATTCCATGAAGTGATTAGTTCGTGGGAACGTGAATTCTTGCTTTTAAATGTTTAAATAATCAAATTGGCCTCGTGACATAATAATAAAAATCTAATAAAAACATAACATACACAACCAAGAGGTAGATCCTATGAAAGCACCAACCATGCCGGCCTTTAAAAAGACGGCAACAGCACTCGCGTTAGGCTTGGCTGCCAGTTTCTCTGTACAGGCTGCAGAAGAATTAAATTTCTATAACTGGTCTGACTACATCGCTGAAGATACGATCGAGAACTTCGAAAAAGCAACCGGTATTAAAGTAACGGCTGATGTTTTCGACAGTAACGAAGTATTAGAAGCAAAAATGCTAGCGGGTAATTCTGGCTATGACATCGTAGTACCATCTGCTACGTTTATGGCTCGCCAAATTCAAGCCGGTGTTTTCCAACCGCTAGATAAATCTAAGCTGCCTAACTACAAAGGCCTAGACAAGGGCTTAATGAAAACCCTTTCTGGTCTAGATGAAGGCAATAAGTACGGCATCCCTTACCTATGGGGCACAACTGGTATTGGCTATAACGTTAAGTTAGTTGAGAAAGCCTTAGGTAAAGATGCTCCAGTTGATAGCTGGGACTTGATTTTCAAACCTGAAAATCTAGCCAAGCTTAAAGACTGTGGTGTTTCTTTCTTAGACAGTGCGGATGAGATCTACCCTCTTGCGTTACATTATGTTGGTATGGACCCAGGCTCTAAAAATGCAGCTGACTACAAAGACAGCAGTAAAGCCGCTCAGCTTTTAAAAGACATCCGTCCTTCTATTACTCAGTTCCATTCTTCTCAGTACATCAACAACCTTGCTAACGGCGACATCTGTGTAGCAGTAGGCTGGTCTGGTGATATCCTGCAAGCAATGGATCGCGCTGATGAAGCAGAAAACGGTGTGGAAATCGCTTACACCATCCCTGTTGAAGGCACTTCGGTTTGGTTCGACATGTTAACCATCCCTAAAGAAGCCAAAAATGCTGACAACGCTTACAAATTCATCAACTACTTACTTGACCCTAAAGTAATGGCTGATATTTCTAACTACGTTTGGTATCCAAACGGCGTTCCAGCATCTAAAGCTCTGCTTGACGAAGAAATCTCTTCCAACCCAAGCATCTACCCTAGCGATGAAGTACAAGCGAAGCTGTTCCCTCTTGTGGTTCACGGACCAAAAATCAGCAAGCTCCAAACTCGTTTCTGGGCAAACTTAAAAGCAGGTCGTTAATACTTGCTTTAAGTAACGTCTAAAATCGTTTAAAACAAAAAAGCCAAGGTTTATAAACCTTGGCTTTTTTTTATTGGTATCAGTGCCAGCGTTCATTGCACAATGCGCGCACGATACTTTATTTTTTCTTTTTGGCTTTACGCTTCTTCTTCAAATAATCTTTAACGGGTGTGGCTTTGTTCGGCAGCGCCGCTTCAAATCGCCTAGCCATTTTGGCAACCTTCTCTTCTTTACGCTCAAGCATTTTTGCCTCTCGAGCAGTATCTAAGGTCACCACATTGTCACTGTCTGCGTCATGAGTCATATATCACCTCTGAAGACATAATACTCGTGAGCAATGCACGCTACAATATTCGCTATGTTTTAAGGGATGCTAGGTGATGATCCAGTTTCGACATTTCCGCCTCTAGATCAGCACTGGATTGATTACTTTCACCCGCAAGATTCGCAAGGGCTCGAGCCGCATCACCAATAATCGTCAGATTTCGACTCACTTCTTCACTCACCGCACTTTGCTCTTCTGCAGCGGTTGCAACCTGACCTATATTATCGGCAATGGCAGAAATATCACCCACCACAGATGCCAAGGAATCATACGACAGGCGCGTCTCCTCCATGGCGCCTTTCGCCTTAGACGTGCCAGACTCAATAACGGTCACAGCCTGCTTCACGCCACCTTGAAGGCTTTGAATCATCTGGTTTATTTCTTCCGTACTGGTTTGGGTTTTAGAGGCCAAGCTTCGCACTTCATCGGCCACCACCGCAAAACCGCGACCCTGCTCACCCGCACGCGCCGCTTCAATGGCCGCATTTAATGCCAATAAGTTTGTCTGCTCAGCAATGGCACGGATAACGTCCAAAATACGGTTTATGTCCTCTGTACGTGAGGCCACCTCAGAAATAGACTGGCTGGCTTGCTGCATGTCATCAGTGAGCTCTTGTACGGTATTAACCGACCCTGATAAGGATTTTTGCGATGAAAGCACTGTCTCGCGGGCATTTTTAGCACTGTCCGCCACTTCAACCGCCACCTGTGACACCTCGCT
>JBNMQC010000239.1:0-3820 GCA_051277445.1 Bermanella sp.
AGACCATGGTGATGAGCCGAGTATATTAATGCGCTGTGCGGATATTGCCATGCACAAAGCGAAGAAGTCGACATCTCGTGTTTTAGTGTATCGCAGTGAAATGGATGAAAGCAGCCCTAGGCGATTAGCCCTCATGGCCGATATGAATAAAGGGTTACGTAACAATGAATTCTTTTTGGTGTATCAACCTAAATTGGATTTAAGTACTCATGAAGTTAGTAGCGCAGAGGCCTTATTGCGCTGGCAGCACTCGGAATTTGAGTTAATTAGCCCAAGTGAGTTCATTCCCTTAGCCGAAATGAGCGATGTGATTATTGCAATGACGCAGTGGGTCATTGAGGACGCATTGAAACAAATCAAAAAATGGATGAGTGAGGGTTTATACATTAAAACATCGGTGAATGTTTCCACACGAAACCTATTGGATGACGACCTCATCGGATTCATCGGACAAAAACTTAAGCAATACGATGTACCTGCGGGTTTGCTGGAGATTGAAATTACTGAAAGTTCTTTAATGGTGGATCCTGAGCGAGCACTGCACACATTAAAACGCATCAGTGATATGGGAGTGAGTATTTCGGTAGACGACTTTGGAACCGGTTACTCGTCTTTCATTTATTTACGTCAGTTGCCCATTAATACGCTGAAGATTGACATTATGTTTGTCAGTAATATGTGTCAGAGCCATCAAGACGAAGTGATTGTGAATTCAATCATTAATCTTGCGCATAATTTATCGTTAAGCGTGGTGGCTGAGGGGGCGGAAGATGCTCAAACTATGAGTATATTGAAGTCGATGCAATGCAATATGGCACAAGGGTATTTTGTGAGTAAGCCTGTTCGAGCGGAGGAATTTGCGCGCTTACATGAAAGCTGGTGTCAGAACGACTTGTTTTAGCCTGTTTAAAATGCAAAACGCCCTCGTAGATTAACCTGAGGGCATTTTGTGCAGCGGAATAGTTCAGCTTATTTGTGGTAAGACAAAGCCGTATTCACTTCTTCTTTACTGCCTAGGATGACCGGCACGCGCTGGTGAATCAGCTCAGGCTGGATATCCAAAATAGCAATGTCAGCGTTGGTGGCTAAGCCGCCGGCTTGCTCAACAAGCATGGCCATAGGGTTACCTTCGTACATTAAACGTAATTTACCGGGCTTGCCTGGTTCGCGCTTATCCCATGGGTACATGAAGATACCACCACGGTTAATAATGCGATGTACTTCAGCCACCATGGCCGCAACCCAACGCATGTTATAACGCTTACCTAATGGACCTTCTTCACCTTCAAGCATATGGGCAACATAGTCTTGCACCGGCTTATCCCAAAAACGCTGGTTAGACATGTTGATGGCAAATTCTTTGGTCGTGGGTGTAATTTGAGATTGCGCTTCGGTTAGAAGGAATTCTTTTGTGTCTGGATCGAGAGTGAAAACATCCACGCCTTTACCCGTGGTAATGACTAATAGTGTAGATGGGCCATACAATACATAACCTGCAGCGACTTGGTTACGACCTTTTTGTAGGTATGTGGCTTCTTCTGCTGTGTTGCCACCATTGCTTGGTAGGATAGAAAAGATAGTCCCCACGGTCACGTTGATGTCGATGTTGGATGAGCCGTCAAGTGGATCGTAGATGACTAAAAATTGACCATCTTGGTTGGCGGATACCGGTAAGTCTTCTTCTTCACTGGCAATACCGGCCACATGTGGGCATGCTTTTAACGCATCTTTTAATAGATCGTTAGAGATCACATCGAGTTTCTTCTGCGTTTCGCCTTGTACATTTTCAACGCCCGCACAGCCTAAAATATCGCCCATGCCACCTTTTTGTAGAAGTAAGGCAATGTCTTTACTGGCATTCAGCACGGTATTAATGGTTTCAGTGAGAGGCTCTGAGATTTGGTTCTGTTCAAAAATGTGCTGAACGGTCTGCATGTAGGTACCTGTCAGTAGGTTTTATAGGATCAAAATTGCCTGCATTGTACACAAGACGTCTATTTATGGCCATTGTCAGTGCCATGGCTAATGACACTGCCGATCGTAAGGGTAATAATGCTATTTGATCACCAATTAAACTCTGGGGGGAGTATGAAAAAGGTCATAGGGGGCACCATGTTAATGATTGCCCAATTATCTTGGGGCAATTCTTATATTGGGATTGGCAGTTTCCAAAGTGAATTTGCAGGCAGTGAGTTTGATCGTAAATATGAATCGGATGTAAACGATATTCGCCAAATTAACTTTGGTTACAACAATAAAGAGTACTTAGAAGTCTTTGGTGGTGTGAACATTGATGAGAATGACGAGATTCGTGATTTTGCGCTGGGTTTCGCATTAAAAGACAAAATCATCCGTTTAGAGAGTGGCAAAATCAGTGGCACCATTGTGGATGACGACGGCCCAATACTGGGAACGTTTGATAACGATTATAAGCGTTTAGACATCCTGGATAATTCAGCCGATACCGAAGGCTTTTTAATGGGGGTTGGTATTCAACAATATGCGGTGCCGCATTTATTTGAGTTTAATGACGGCTCAATATCAGGCCCTATGTTGCAAGACGATCAGTTAGCCATCACGTCTGTGGGTTTGGGTATCTATTATGACCCGATTTACAATTATTTGATGAGTGATGAAACGGGATTAAAGAGCGACTGGTATTTTGCCACGTCGGCGTTAGCTCTTTCATTGGCTTATGCCGAGAACTCCGACTCACCGGATCTCGTCGCTAGGGGCATGAACGGCCAAAGTTGGGTCATGTGGGGGAACTCCGGTACTTATGAGTTAGGCTGGCTGTGGGGATATAAAACCACGCACCTTTCTGCGGTTTTTAATGTGGGATACCACTTACGAGCGAATACGTTTTTTAATCTGAACCCAGTTGACTTCTTTGCCGATGAGGCCGATGAGGGGGATATTAATTTATCCAGTCATCAAACTATTATGCATGGCCTTGCTATGGCGGTCAGTGTTTCTTTTTAAGTTGATGGATCACTTATTGCTGATCAATACGTGATCTTATTATTACAGCCTAGCGCTCACAAGGTCCCTAATTTGTGCGGGCAAATCCTTAGCCTGCCTGATTTCCCCATGGCTTGGGATTAAAGTGGTTGGGTTGTCTTGCGCTATTTGTGCCAGTACCCAGCTTTTAAAGGCTTGTCGGTCATTTAGGATGAACCATTTTACAACCTGACTGATTTTCAGTCCGGGCGCTGCGTCCAGACGTTTTTGCATAAACCGCGCAATAGGCTGGTTAGACATGCGCTTGTAATTTAAAAAGCTATCGCAGGTGATCCAAGTGCTTTGATTGTTGAATTGCTTGCGTATCCAAACATCGCCCGCTCTGTGTCCAGGTGGTAACAAAATATCATAGCCTGACGGCAAAGGCGGCTGGGTGCTTTCCAGAGCTACGATGACTTGCTTGGTTGCCCCTTTTTTAATTAATTGATCAATAGCGGTTTGGCTGGCATATAGCTTGGCACTTGGATAATTCTTTATCCAACTCTCTACTCCCATGTGATGATAGGCGTTGGGGAAAATGATATGCAACTGAACATCATTTGAAACCTGTGAAATAAAGGACTTCAGTAGGGGTTCACCAGGGCTGATCACGACATATTCGTGATTGGCGGTTTTAATCACCACCGTATTCGAGACAAAATTGGGCACGATATATTGCCCAATGAGCAGTTCCGGATGGTGATCAACGCCATACCATTGATTCTTTTTCATTATTTTTCTTCTTATCAACGTTCGGTATGAAGCCCATCATAAAGAGGCTTCTCAATACCGCAATGCTTTGGCTAAGAAATAAGATCTT
>JBNMQC010000240.1:0-3798 GCA_051277445.1 Bermanella sp.
TGATAGTAAAATAATAAAAACATAACAAAAATAAGTCTATTTGTAAACAAACCCCCACGCAACCCCCACGCAACCCCCACGGGTATCTGTTAGGCGTCATGACGGAAGTATACGAGTCTCAGTACAAGATTATGGCATTGGTATTCCTAAGTCTGCGCGAGCATCGATCTTTGACCATTTCACGCAAGTTGATTCCTCAGACCAGCGTAATACAGGTAGCTCTGCTTTATTGACATACTCAAAGTGAGGTATCTCAATAATATCGTGGAGCAAGACCATCGCTTTATTAAGAAAATAACTAGGCCGATGATTGGGTTTAAAGCGTTTCACTGTGCCAGCGCAACGTTAGCAGGAATTGAAAAGGCCCATATGATCAGAAAAGGGCAATTTGCTAATAACCAGTTACCAGCACATCAACAATTCATGGCGCTTGCAGTATAGCTATGTCTAATAACGGGCAACTTTAGGCTTTCACGCACATTTGCGACAGAACCCTTCATCGTCACTAACGAATGCACCATAGATACGTTCTGGAGCGGAGCTACCTGGAAATGAGTAAAGCATGTCACCATGCCCTTGCAACTGCTCTGTGACGTGGTCTCAATTGATGATCTTCAATAAACTTGTTGACCGTCCAACATTGTTAATATAGTGTGTGCTTTTTGCAGCAATAAATACCTAACTGTGACCATGACTGCACCAATAACGCTCAAGTCAGCCACCAAACCATTGTCGAAAGCTGCCACTCGCGCTATGCGCAAAAAAAGTTTGTTAAAAGCCTCTTTGGTGACTGTTGCTCGTTATGGTATTGAAGGTGCCACCGTGGCCCGAATATGTACTGAGGCGGGCGCCTCTAGGGGCTTAATTGCTCATTACTTCAACAGTAAAGAAGACCTTTTAATGGTGGCCTTACAGGGGCTTTTTGATGAAGCTCAAAGCTTAAAGGCAGCGATTGCTAACGACCAAAGTTTGCCGTTGGACAGGCGAATTCGTCACATTGCTTACACTAGCTTTGAGGCGCCGATTTATAGCTGGCACATGGCGTCTGCGTGGCAAGAATTTACTAACGCTTGCCGATTTACGCCACGCTACTTAATACCAATACAAGATTCAACCGAACAGTTTAAAGCAACGGTGCAACCGTTATTTGTGGCCTTAGAACAAGACTATGGCGTCACTATTGAACCCGCCACGGCAGCCCAAGGCTTGTTTATTTTGATTGATGGTTTATGGAGCAGTTTGGCTACTGGCAAGGATGGGATGACGCCGCAAGGGGCTCAAAAAATGTGTGATGTGTTTATTGATGGATGCATAACAAGTAAAAGATAGAGGTGTTTCATGTGCAAACTAAAAACCTTAGATATACTCGATCATCAGCGTTATCCTATCGCCGATTTAGATAGCCCTGCAAGGGCTGCACTGATTACTCAAGTGCAAGCGGGGCTGGCCAAAGATGGCTGTGCAGTGATTAAGAACTTTCTTAGCGAAGCTGGCTTGCAAGGGTTGCTTAAACAGGCACTTGAGCGCAAGCAACAAGCTTATTATTCGGCCAAAAAACTTTGTAATGTTTACCTCAGCGATGGTGATGCTGATTTACCAAAAGACCATCCACGCAATGTGTTTTTGCCCAGAACTAACGGTTTTATTACAGCCGACTTACTAACTGAAGAAACAGCAGCTCGCCATTTGTATCACTGGCAGCCTCTGGCTCGCTTTTTAGCCGACTGCTTGGGCAAGCAAGAGCTCTTTATCTATGAAGACCCAGTCTCCAATATGATTGTTAATTTAGGTAAGCCTGGGCAGCAGTTCAACTGGCATTACGACACTAATGAATTCACCATTACCATATTACTGAAACCGGCCTTATCGGGTGGATATTTTGAATATGTGCCCAACCTGAGAAGCCAAGAGGATGAGTGCTATGAAGCAGTGACGCAGGTGCTCAACGGTGACCGCAGCCGGATTGTGCGTTTAGAGCTGAATGCTGGTGATATGCAGTTTTTCAAAGGCAGGTATTCCCTGCATCAAGTCACCGAAAATACGGGTAATGACGACCGCTTATTACTGATCATGTCCTTTACCGAGCAGCCTGGGATGATTGGCAGTTTATATCGAGTCAAAGACCTGTATGGCAAGGTGACTGAAGCGCATTATGAAAATGAGCGCCACCGCGTCAGGGCTGATCAATTGCTAGACTAGCAGGCTGCATTAGAGTGTTGGGGACGTGACCTTGATGCAGCTGTGTGAATGCGTACACTGGTTGATGCCATATTTGTAGGGGCTAAGACCTCCCCAATTGGGTGATGTCGATTTAGTAAGAGGTGATTGGTGGGAAGGTGTTGGGTTAATGGTAAGGTTTTATTTTGAGGCAACACGATGAGTAATCAACAAATGAAGGCCATCGTTACCACGGGTAACGGTGATTATGATTGTTTGGTCTATAAAGAGGTGGCTAAACCCCAGCCTGGTGCTGGAGAGGTACTGATTAAAGTATTGGCAGCCGGTGTTAATAACACTGAAATTAACACGCGTTTGGGGTGGTATTCAGCTTCGGTTACGGACTCTACCAATGCAGCTGCGGACGATGGCCAGACCTTGCCAACTGCTGATGGGGGTTGGAATAAAGAAACGCCGTTTCCATTTATTCAGGGCACTGACTGCTGTGGTGAAGTGGTTAAAGTGGCCGATGATGCAAGCGCCCACTTGCTTGAAAAGCGTGTTTTGGTGCGCTCTTGCATACGTGAACATGGTTTTCAGAGTTTGGATAATATATGGATGGGGTCCGATTTCGACGGCGCCTTTGCCCAATATGTCACAGTGGCTGCGAGTGAAGTTTTTGCGGTGGAGTGCGATTGGAGTGATGCTGAATTGGGTACTATTCCCTGCGCATATGGAACTTCTGAAAACATGCTGCACCGAGCTAAAGTGGGCCCAGGAGACACGGTATTGGTAACGGGGGCCTCGGGCGGTGTGGGTTCTGCTACCGTGCAGCTGGCCAAGCGACGTGGCGCCAAAGTGATCGCCGTGGCGGGGCGTGATAAGCATCAAGCCATGGCATCTTTGGGCGCCGATGTGTTGTTGGGGCGTGACGATGATGTACTGGCGATATTGAAACCACAATCTGTTGATGTGGTGGTTGATAATGTCGCCGGGAGTGACTTTCCAAACATGATGAAATTGCTCAAGCGGGGTGGCCGACTGGTTTCTTCTGGGGCCATTGCGGGGCCAGTGGTGGATTTAGATATGCGTGATCTGTATCTGAAAGACATTAGTTTGATAGGTTCTACGTCGTGGGATGAACCAGTATTTCCTAATTTGATTGGCTATATAGAGCGTGGTGAAATCAAGCCCTTACTCGCCAATACGTTTCCCCTCGAGGACATTGTTAGGGCGCAGAAGTTATTTTTAACGAAACAACATGTGGGTAAATTTGTATTGATTCCCAACCATGCCTGATAGCAATGTGATACGCACCCAGTTTAATAGACACTCAAATTGGTTACAATGTAATGCAATAGGCACCGTGTGGCTTATAGTTTCAACCAGCCCATTGTGGCATTGTATATCGCGGCAGGAGCGGATGTGTCGATAACTGATAATCAACGACACAAGACGGAACACAAAGCAGGTAAAGGCTTGTTTGCAGCATCGCAGGAACAGTCCATCCTTCTCGGCCTATTGCAGGTATAGCCTCTGTGCAAACTCGTTGAAAATTGAATGGCTTTGTTAAAACAGGTGATGATTTGTTTGTAAAGCTCACCCCACCTAGCCCCCATGCCCTTAATTTTGTACAATTTT
>JBNMQC010000241.1:0-3793 GCA_051277445.1 Bermanella sp.
TGAAGGCGATGCATTGAACGATACTCAATTATTAAGAATGGACTGGTATGTAGAAGGGGTCGAAGGGGATCTTCGTTTCTTTTAACATTCGCGTGCACTGTTGTCATACACCCACTGCAATGGTGCACCATAAATACGCAATTCTTATCAACGAAAGTGCCTATTCATTTCTACACCGCCCTATTCATAACAAAATAAATATTGGCACCTTACTTGCAAAATCCCAGTACAGGGTAATCTTGGCTGCTGGCCAAATTTAGGTGAGACATCACAGCCTGAAAACAATTTGCAATAGAATAGCTAGGGTTCCGGCTTTAAATAAAGCGACTGGTCCGAGAGCTATCGACCTTTCTAAAAACTCTTAAGTGTTTTTTTAAGGTTACACGGCGGGAAAAAAGCCCGGGAGAATCGATTGGCACCAGCCAAGATTACTCGTGTGTAACTTTTAAATACTTGGGAGAACCCAATGAAAACTCTTACTTCTCGCTTACTACTTAGCGCATCCATCGCTCTTAGTACTCTCAGCGCTTCGAATCTTGTGCAAGCCAAAGAAGATTTTAAAGTGTGTTGGTCTATCTATGTGGGCTGGATGCCTTGGGAATACGGACATGAATCAGGCATCGTAAAAAAATGGGCTGATAAATACGATATCAACATCGATGTGGTGCAATTTAACGATTACGTTGAATCCATGAACCAATATACGGCAGGTGAGTTCGACGCTTGTACCATGGCCAACATAGACGCCCTAACTATTCCAGCCGCTGGTGGCGTTGACTCCACTGCACTGATCGTTGGTGACTTCTCGAACGGTAACGATGCCGTTATTTTAAAAGAAGGCAAATCCATTAAAGATGCAAAAGGTCAAAACATTAACCTTGTTGAGTTGAGTGTTTCCCATTACTTGCTAGCTCGTGGCTTGGAAAGCGTTGGTCTTTCTGAAAAAGACGTAAAAGTGGTTAATACATCCGATGCCGACCTAGTATCTGCCTACACAACAACTGATGTGACTGCGGTTGCCACTTGGAACCCTCTCGTCAGTGAGATTCTCAACATGCCGAAAAGTAATAACGTTTTCGACAGCTCTAAAATTCCTGGTGAAATCATCGACACCCTGATCGTTAACAGCAAAACCCTAGAAGAAAACCCAAAACTGGGTAAAGCCTTAGTGGGCGCTTGGTATGAAATCATGGCGAAAATGAAAGCGGATAAAACCGTACGCGAACACATGGGTAAAGCGTCCGGTACTGACCTTGCGGGTTTTGAGTCGCAACTGGCATCAACCAAGATGTTTTATGACGCAAAAGAAGCGGTTGAATTTGTAAACAGCCCTGCACTTAAAAACACCATGCAATACGTCGCTGAGTTCTCTTTTGAGCATGGCCTACTGGGTGAAGGCGCAGCGGATGCTGGCTTCATCGGTATTGAAACACCATCAGGTGTATTTGGTAACAAAGACAATATTAAATTGCGCTTTGACCCAAGCTACATGGAAATGGTTGCCAACGGCGGTTTGTAAAAACGATTCATGACGAAGCTCTCTACTACAGAGCAAGAACAACAAGGACGTTGTTCACTTTACTAAGTATTAAAGACAAGTGAGTATTATGAATCGTTGGATCAATAAAAAACCTTCGCGCCCGTTAGCTATTGCATTAGGTGTGCTGCCTTTTCTCCTGCTGATGGCAGTTTACCAATGGGGTTCAGACACACGTAAAGCTGAAAACCCAAATGATAAGTTGTTGCCCAGTGTGAGTGAGTTTCACAGCGCCATTGATCGTCTTGCATTCACTCCTAGCAAAAGAACAGGCGAATACTTATTTTGGCAAGACACCAAAAGCAGCTTACAGCGTTTACTTATTGGTGTGGCTTGTGCCGCCTTCATTGGTTTAATGCTTGGTCTGATTACGGGAGCCATTCCATTAATTGGCGCCAATTTAAACCCCATTGTTACAGCCATATCGCTTATTCCCCCTATGGCCATACTCCCCTTATTATTTATTGTATTTGGACTAGGTGAGCTATCAAAGGTGATGTTAATTGTCATTGGTATTACCCCTTTTTTAATTCGTGATTTATATCAACGCACCAAAGATATTCCCAATGAGCAACTCGTAAAAGCACAAACCCTAGGCGGTAATTCGTTTCAAATTATTATTCGTGTTTTGCTACCACAAATTTTACCAAGATTACTCGATGCGCTGCGTTTAAGTTTAGGCACCGCTTGGTTATTTCTCATTGCAGCAGAAGCCATCGCAGCCACAGACGGTTTAGGTTATCGCATATTCTTAGTTCGCCGTTATTTATCCATGGATGTGATTTTGCCTTATGTTTTATGGATAACCGTATTGGCATTCCTATTAGATTGGTTACTGATGAAAACCAGTAAAAAAGCCTTCCCTTGGTATCACGCGGCGAAATAGAGGTCTTTATGTCTGATTATCAAATTGAGTTTCGCCATGTTGAAAAGTCCTATGATGACAACCTTGTTTTAGAAAACATCAACTGCCAAGTGAAACAAGGTGAATTCATCACCATGGTGGGTACCTCTGGCTGTGGTAAAAGTACCTTTTTAAAAATGCTCCTGGGAACTGAATTTCATACAAAAGGCGAAGTGCTATTGGATGGAGAGCCCATTTTGGCTGAACCGAGCCCAGAACGTGGCATTGTGTTTCAAAAGTATTCTGTTTTTCCACACCTAAGCGTGCGGGACAATGTGGCCATTTCAAAAGAATTTGAATCCAGTGTTATTGGCCGTCTATTTGGCAAAAAACGTAAACAAGCATTAGATGAAGCCGACAAATGGCTCGATGCGGTCGGTTTGTTACATGCCAAACACAAATACCCTCATGAGTTATCCGGTGGCATGCAGCAGCGACTAGCCATTGCACAAGCTCTGATTAAACACCCAAAAGTATTATTACTAGACGAACCCTTTGGTGCACTAGACCCAGGCATACGTAAAGACATGCACAAGTTGGTATTGGATTTATGGCAGAAATATCAACTCACTATTTTTATGGTGACCCACGATTTAGAAGAAGGCTTTTATTTAGGGACCCGTCTATGGGTGTTTGACAAAACCCGTCATGACCCACACGCCCCGAATCGCTTTGGCAGCACCATCACATTTGATTTACCCGTCGGTAAAACCGATGAAGAAAGCTTAGAAATTATCGAAGAATCATTATCGCTACACGCATTGTCTGCGTAGTGAGGAGCCTATGACACAACCTACCAAAACCTACCACGCACTGGTTAATGACAAGGTCTACCAAACCACGATTCCCGGTGCCAGCCATTGGTCCACCATGGTCCGAAAAGGCACGCAATTACAAATCAAAGACATGAATGGCGGTGCTAATTTAGGCATGCTGTTTTTCAACCCTTATCAATTAGATGAAAAATATAACGCCCCCGATACACTTAAGTGCCAGCACACGTTCAAACTAACCAAGGGTCATTGCCTATACAGTGATATGGGACGTATTTTTTGCTCCATCATAGATGATAGCTTCGGCTGGCACGAAAGTGTGTGTGGCAATAGTCACGCAAGCCATATTGAAAAACAATTTGGCAAGCGCGATTACCAAACCCAGCAGAATCAATGGTTACAAAATGGCTATGATAGTTTTTTAGTGGAACTGGCCAAGTACAGTTTAAAAGCACAGGACATGGCCGCAAACGTTAATTGGTTTAGCCAAGTGAGCTGTAATGAAGAAGGTAAATTATCTCTGAGCCGTCAAAGCGAAGCCGGTGATCAAGTCACCTTACGTTTTGAAATGGACACCTT
>JBNMQC010000242.1:0-3777 GCA_051277445.1 Bermanella sp.
TGTCTTTTGGCACATTCACGCCGCGCTTTTTCCATTCGGAAACCGTCGCCGTTAACGATAAACCAGTACTGGCTAACTTATCGGCGTCAGCATTATATAGAGAGACGGAGCTGGCAATGGGTTCACCGGCTTCCCAGCCATAACGCTTGAAGTAGTAGGCCACACTGGCTATGGCGTCATCGACGTTATTCCATAAATCTTTTTTACCATCGCCATCGTAGTCCACGGCATAACTGATGTAGCTCGATGGAATAAACTGACCCAAGCCCATGGCGCCTGCATATGACCCTTTGATTTCCAGTGCATCAAGGTTGTTGTCACGCACCATTAAAAAGTAGTTCTTAAGCTCACGGTAAAATAAAGAGCGCTTAGGGTAATCAAACCCTAGCGTGGCCAAGGCATCAATCACACGATAACTACCCGTAATGCGACCATAGAAGGTTTCAACGCCGATGATGGCTGCAATGATTTCACGAGGCACGCCGTACTTTTCTTCTACGGCATCAAATGTGGCTTTATGCTCTTTTAAAAATGCTTTACCTGCCTTTACGCGCTTTTCTGTTAAGAAAATATCGCGATACTCATGCCAAGGTTTTACCTTTTCGGCTGGACGCGCAATCGCTTCTAATATGGCGTCTTTGCGCTCAGCTTGGGATAAGATTTCCCTGAGGACTTTTTCATCGTAATTGTGCTCTTTTACCATTTCGGCAATAAAGGTTTCGTACTTTGGATGATCGGTATAATTATCCGCTGATACTGAAATACTACTTAACAAAAAAACAAAACTGGCCGCTAACACATCAAACCTCATCACAATATTTAAATCCTTCGGTGCATATAAACCGACATAATAACCCCAAATGCCGCCATTAACGTCACAATGGATGTTCCACCATAACTGATTAACGGTAACGGCACACCTACAACTGGTAAGATCCCGCTCACCATACCTATGTTAACAAACACATAGATGAAAAACGTGACGATCAACGCACCCGCAAAAAGACGTGCGAATGTATCTCGACCACGAGATGCCATATAAATTCCCCGCATGACGATTAACATGTACAGCATGAGCAAAATCAGTACGCCGATCAAGCCTTGCTCTTCCGCGTAAACAGCAATAATAAAGTCGGTATGACGCTCAGGCAAAAACTCCAGCTGGGACTGTGTCCCCTGCATCCAACCTTTGCCTTCTAAGCCGCCGGAGCCGATCGCCGTCTTACTTTGAATGATATTCCAGCCAGAGCCCAACGGGTCACTTTCAGGGTCTAAAAACGTCAGTACCCGCTGCTTTTGGTAGTCATGCATCACCCCGTACCACATGATCGGTGCCACGGCTAACACCGTCACCATGGCAATGGCGATCCATTTGCTGCTTAAACCTGCAAACAACAATACAAAAATACCCGCAGCGGATACCAGCAATGCGGTACCTAAGTCGGGCTGTTTAAAAATGAGCAAGGCTGGTAAAAATACCAGCATCAATACTGTGGAAATCACTTTCAAACGTGGCGGCAACAACTTAGATGACAAATACCAAGCCACCATCATGGGGGTGATGAGCTTCATGATTTCTGAAGGCTGAAAGCGGAACATGCCAAACACACTCAACCAACGCTGCGCGCCCTTTGCACCAACCCCCACAAGCAGGACTAATATCAACGCGATAATGCCAGCCCCATACATCCAAGGGGCCGCCATTTGAAACCACCTAGGGTCCACCTGAGCCACCACTAACATGATGAAAAAGCCCAGACCTAGATAAACCATTTGACGGTTCACCATCCCCATATTCTGGCCGCTAGCGCTGTACAAAATAAACAAACCGCCGGCGCACAACACCAATAATAAAAACAACAACGTAATGTCTATGTTCAAACGATTCCAGATGCTGCGACCACGCTGCATACTGGCATCATCAAGCTGACGAATAAAATCACCGGCCATGTTTCACCTCACTGAAGAGTGTGGAGCAATCATGGGCGATCAATCGTTCAAAAATCATAAGCAATGCCTTTAGGTCGATCATCATTTAAATAACGATCCGTGACTTTTTTCGCAATTGGCCCAGCGGTTTTGCCCGCTGACTCACCATTTTCAACAACGGCCGCCACCGCAATCTGCGGGTTATCGACTGGAGCAAAGCTCACAAATAACGCATGATCACGCTGACGCTCAAGTAACGCCTCCGAGTCATACTCTTCGTTTTGCTTAATGCCCACCACCTGAGCCGTGCCGGTTTTAGCGGCCATGCTGTAATTTAAATTATGCTTCAAGCCTCTCGCGGTGCCTTGATAGTGGGTGATTACACCCTCCATGGCGCGATCCATCTCATCCCAATTGGCTGGATTTTTTAGCACAATATTATCGGGCTTGGTTGTTTCTTGAACCGGTACGCCATCGATGAACTGAACTAACTTAGCGCGATGCCACTCGCCTCTTGCGGCATACACACTGGTGGCAGTCGCGAGCTGAAGAGGCGTGGCCAACATAAAACCTTGGCCAAGTGCTAAGTTAAGCGTGTCACCTGCGTACCATGAACGTCCACGGTATGCTTTTTTCCATTCTCTATCGGGCAGCAACGCAGGTAGTGCATTACCGATATCCAGTCCGGTGTTTTGACCAAAACCAAATTGGGCAAGAAAAGGATGAAGCCTGTCGATACCCGTTCGAAAGGACATTTCGTAGAAGTAGGTATCGCAACTTTGAATAATGGCATCGCGTAAATGTATGTGTTCACCGTGGCCGGTGCGTTTCCAGTCACGGTAAACACGCTCATCATTTTCAAGCATGTACCAGCCTGGATCTTTAATTTCTTCTTGCCAACTGGTCACGCCACTTTCAAGAAAGCCCAAGCCGATAAAGGGCTTCATGGTCGAGCCAGGTGGATACTGACCCCGTGTGGAGCGATCAAAAAGCGGCATATCCAAGGAATCTCTTAACGCGTTGTAGTCTTTGTAGCTAATGCCGTTCACGAATAAATTAGGATCAAACGAAGGGGTCGATACCATGGCCAACACCCCCCCTGTGTTTGGGTCCATGGCCACTAAAGAGCCTCGACGGCCTTCGAACGCTTCCATGGCGGTGCGCTGAAGACGCGCATCTAAATTCAGTATCAAGTTTTTGCCCGGTATTGAACTTTGTTTTTCTAGCACTTTTAATATGCGCCCTTGGGCATTGGTTTCGACTTTTTGGTAGCCCACCTGCCCGTGAAGCTCTTTTTCGTAGTAACGTTCAATGCCGATTTTACCAATGCGTCGGGTGACCTTATATTGAATCGGGTCGAGACGTTTTTTCTCTGCTTCATTCATTTGCCCCACATAACCCAGCACATGGGCAAAGTCTTTGCCCATTGGGTAGTGGCGAACCAGTTCTGCTTCCACTTGTACGCCAGGCAGGAAGAAGTCATTCACCATGATTTTGGCGATTTCATCTTCTTCAAGTTGGTATTTTAATGGAATGGCTTCGTAAGGGCGGCGGTATGATTTCACACGTTTTTCAAAGCTTTCACGCTCATCATCAGAGATGCCAATGAGCGCCTGGATCAAGCCCAGGGTTTTTTGCATGTCTTTCACACGCTCAGGTACGATGGTTAAGCTATGGCTTGGGAGATTTTCGGCCAGTAACACGCCATTTCGATCAAAAATGAGACCGCGAATAGGCTCAACTGTTTTAAGTTGTACACGGTTGTTTTCTGACTTACTGGCATACAGTTCGTATTGGGTAATTTGTAAAAACACCATACGCCCAGCCAAGACACACAATAGAACAAAG
>JBNMQC010000243.1:0-3713 GCA_051277445.1 Bermanella sp.
CATCTACTTTTACCGTGTGATCATCTCCCACGCGTTCAAACTCATTTTCTTGCAGTGCTCGGAGCAGTTTGCCTTGCTGTGAAAGAGGTATTTCACCGACCTCGTCTAGGAACAGTGTTCCTCCATCGGCTAACTGCAGTCTGCCAATACGGTCTTTGTGAGCGCCGGTAAAAGAGCCTTTGACGTGACCGAAAAATTCACTCTCAAACAATTCTGAGGGAATAGATGCGCAGTTGACTTTAACAAGAGCCTCTTGAGAGCGGGTAGACTGGGTATGTAGGGCGCGCGCAATCATTTCCTTGCCCACGCCAGATTCACCTAAAATCAGAACACTTGCTGGCGTTGCTGCTACAGCATCGACTTGAGCCAATGTGCGTTTGAGTGATTCGCTAGTTCCAATAATGTCGTTAAAGTTGCCGGAGGAATTTACTTCGTCTCTAAGGTAATCTCGCTCTAACTCTAGTTTTTCTTTTAAAATACTAATCTCAATGTGGGCTAGTTCCCGTTGTTTCTCGATTTCTTTACGGTCTGAGATGTCCCTAAATATAACCACTGCGCCATCAGGTCTGCCATCGCGCAGAATGGGGGTGCTGGTGTATTCTATCGGAACCGCCGAGCCATCGGTGTGCCAAAACACTTCGTTTTCTACTCGATGCACTTCACCATCTTTTATAGACGCGTAGATGGGGCAATCATCTCTTGGATAACTGGCGCCATCGGCGTGGGAATGGTGGTGCACTTCGTGCGAAAGCCTTCCCAGCATGTCCTCGCCTTTCCAGCCTAGAATTTCAGTTGAGGCCATGTTGCTGAACGTAATTAGGCCGTCTTTATCTAGGCCGTAAATTCCTTCACCGGCGGCATCAAGAATGAGTTGATAGGTGGTCTGTAATTGTTCAAGAGCAGCATAGGCTTGCTGTCTAAGAAGTTCGCTTTCCCGGCGCTGGGTGTTATCTCTAAACACAATAACTGCGCCGTTGGGTTTGCCATCTTTTAAAATGGGCGTGCTTACATATTCTACAGGAATGGCATCGCCGTTGGTGTGCCAAAACACCTCATTATCGACATGATGAACTTCTCCATCTTGCAATGAAGCAAAGATGGGGCACTCAGATCGATGATAGGGGCTGCCGTCTTCGTGTGAGTGGTGATGTACTTCATGAGAAGACTTTCCTAAGACTTTGTCGAGTTCCCAGCCGAGGATTTCTACAGCGGCTTTATTGCCAAAGGTTATTTTACCGTCTTTGTCCAAGCCCCAGATGCCCTCGCCAGCACTATCAAGAATTAATTGGTGCTGGGTGCGAAGCTGGGACAACTGTTCCGAGTCACTTGTGGCGGATGTTTTCTCTTTAGCGCGAATAAGAATGTGATTTAAGTTGGTTTCTGGGTCTGTGGTACGCCATGCGTTTAGTGAAACGAGCTCAAAGCCGTCGGGGGTGAGCAGCTCAGTTTCATGGCCGCTTATCGACTCACCAATATCGATGAGGTTCACCAGCTGCGGGATTAGCGTGTGGCTGCGCTCTAGATTTATGAGCTGGCCTAGCGGTGGCGTCAATTCTGCATCAGCTGCCAAATTCAGTTTGCCACGCCAGGCGTCGCTGAGCTCCTGAACTACCAGATTAGTATCCAAGCGCATTAGCAATGTGGTTGATTCGGCTATTGGCCCTTCAATCGCGCTATCAAAGTCAGTGTCCATTTGCTTAAGCCTCAATATTTTACGGATTTGACCACAATAAATTGAGGATCACAAGTTACTGTGGTTTCGGGATTATGTAAGCTATTGATAAGCTTGGCTTTAAAGGTTGGCATGATCGCTGCAATACCTTAAGTAGATATTCATCAGTCGCTTACAGTTGCTTTTAGGTTCGCTTTCACAATGATGTTTAGACTCTCGTTTAAATCGAGATTGAGAGCTAGAAGATTGACCTTTCAGGTGCAGACATAACCAAGTTTTGAGGACAAATCATGCAAAGACATCCACTACCCCCATTTGACTTGGAGTCAGCTAAGGCCAAGGTCCAAGCGGCCGAAGATGCTTGGAATTCTCGAGATCCTAAGTATGTAGCGCAAGCCTATTCAGAAAACTCCCAGTGGCGAAATAGAACTCTGTTTCTTATCGGAAGAGAAGCCATCGAGAGGTTCTTGGCTGACAAATGGAGGCAAGAGCTACATTACAAGTTAATGAAGGAGCTATGGGCTTATAGCAATAACCGAATCTCGGTGCGGTTTGAATACGAGTGGCAGGATGCAAAAACCGGCCAGTGGTTCAGAACCCATGGTAACGAGCATTGGGAATTCAACAACGACGGTTATATGCAGCGCCGAGATATGAGCGCTAACGACGTACTTATTTCCTCAGGCGATCGACGCATTGGCCTGACGAAAGCCAATAGTAAGCTGGCTGAAGCCTAAAAGAAAAGGAAGGTGTCATGACACATAAATTTGCAGCAACAATGTTCACCGCTAATGTTAAAGCTGCCCAACTAGCATCTGGCTCGTTCAAGCAAAATGAAAACCTCGAGAAAAACTTTGGTCCCAATGCGGAGTTAACGGTTAGGGAAGTGGATTTTATTGCTCAGAGGGACTCCTTTTATTTGGCTTCGGTAAGTGAGACGCTCTGGCCCTACGTTCAACACCGTGGAGGACCAAAAGGGTTTTTGAAAATAATAAGTGGCAATCTTCTAGCCTATCCAGATTTTCGTGGCAACACCCAGTTGATTAGCACAGGTAACTTTGCCGGCAATGATCGGTGTTCAATAATCCTGATGGACTACACAAAAAAGAGGCGACTAAAAATTCTTGGCCGCGTGCGTGTGGAAGATGTGTCATCGTTGAGTGAAGAAATTCTCGCAGAGCTAACCCAAAGCGATTATCAAGCAAATATAGAACGTGTGTTTTTTATCGATGTGCACGCGTTCGATTGGAATTGTCCTCAGCATATTACGCCTAGATTCAGTCTTGACGAACAAGTAAAAATGAAGGGTGAAACACAAATAGTATAATTACCAAGCAGTAGTCCGATAATGAAAGCTACGAAATTATGGTCAGGCGATGATTAAAGGGTCAAGTAAAACCATTTGCGTGGCTGTCATGCTTGCCATCTTTGTTTTTGGAGATGCGATAGGTGGACGCGCCATAACAGCCCGATGCCAGTGGTGCGTAGATTCAACGACAGAGTTAATAGGAAAAAAGAGAAATAATTTCAAATAGTTCTTATAAAAAATGAGGTGAAAAAATGGTTAGAGTAAAAACGATGGTAATCTTAATGATAATTCCAGCTGTTATCGCTATTGCTTTCTGGTTGTTCGTGCCGATCGGGGTTTGGTACTAAGTCGAATCGCGGCGGTATCGCTTGATCATCATTGTAGAGGGCCAGCTTTGGCCGCTATAAAGATCGACTAATCACCATCTTTTGAACTTCGTTGGTGCCTTCGTATATTTGGCAGACTTTTACGTCGCGAAAAAAACGTTCTACCGGAAAGTCTTTAAGGTAACCGTAGCCACCATGAATATGAATAGCTTCGGAACATACTTTTTCGGCGATCTCAGAGGCAAATAGCTTTGCCATCGATGCCTGCGTTAAGCAAGGCAAGTTCTGATCTTTGAGTTGGCCCGCGTGAAATGTAAGTTGCCGTGCGGCTTCTAATTGAGTTGCCATTTCTGCTAGCTTAAAGGAAATACTCTGATGCTTAGCAATAGGGTTGCCAAAGGTTTCA
>JBNMQC010000244.1:0-3670 GCA_051277445.1 Bermanella sp.
GTAGAGTTCTTTTAAAATTAAATAATTCGATCAAAATATCCCCATTATTTCCGTCGAATTTAAATAAATAACTATGAATTATGCCTAGAAATACGTGAACTTGATCACACAAAATCCAAGGTTTTTAAATCTTAATTTAAATAATCTTTAAAGATGGCAGGTTATTTCTAGTCATAATTTTAAGTCCTTGCCATGAAATTCTTCATGACAAGGCATTACTCATCTTACGTTTAAGTCATCAAGCAAACTGCAAAACGTCCGTTGTTGCTTTGCGGATTTTCTGTTGCCAGTTTCCATCCGCTGCTTTACCCACGGTGACTAACATGACTGGAATGTCATTTGGTGATAATCCAAATTTTTCTATGACCTGTTGCGCATCGAATCCTCCCATTGCACCGCTGCCATAACCCATCCCCTTAGCCGCATACATGAGTGACATTGCGGCAAGAGAAGCCGACCGAAATGCTTCGTCACGTTGCAGTGACGGGTCATGTTCATGGCTTTGTTTAACGGCCTCCACCCAAGAGTCAGCCACATTTTGGGGGATGACTTGCTGGTCCACGGATAAGGTTAAGGTTTCAGCCAATGTCAGGTGTGCTTGTGTTTGACCACACACAATAAATGTCACGGACGCTTGAGTCACCTGGGGTTGGCCATAAGCGGCCGATTGTAATCTTTGTTTACCTTCATCGGATTGCACTGCAATAAATTTCCAGTTCTGTAGGTTATATGCCGATGGAGAGAAACTGGCTAAACGAACTAATTCTTCCACTTCTACTTTAGGCATAATGTGCGCTTGGTATTTACCTACCGAAGTGCGCTCTTCAATCAATTTTTTAATGGCTAAATTCATACTGTTTTCTCCTGGGTTTGAACAATGGTTGGTTTGACGTTTAAGAATCTTGATCGGGCTTGGCTAAACTGAACCAAAAAGATGCTGCTGATCACAATGATCAGTCCCACCAATGCCCAACCCTCAATCGCTTGGCGTAGCACAATCCAGCCAAGCACAATGGCCGATATAGGGCTCAAAATACCCAGCGCAGATACAGATGCTGAGTTAAGTAAGCGAACACCGGTAAACCAGATTAAATAAGCAATTAAAGTCCCACCCAGCGCTAGGTAACTGAATCCAACTACATGGTTCAGGGTGAGCGGTGGTAAGTCAGGATCAAGAACTAAGGAAAATGGCAGCAACATAATGCCGCCCAAAGCGAGCTGCCAACCTGTAAATGCCAGTATTGGTGTTTGGCTCGATTGCAGTGCCTGCCAATGTTTCGAATAAAATGTGCCAAATCCCATACTCACCGCGCCTAAAAAAGCCGCCAACATACCAATTTCATCCCACTGAACACCTTGGTTTTTCAAAGGCACTAAAATCAATAATGCCATACCGAATATGGCGCCCATACAGGCAAACAAGGTTAATGCAGAAGGCTTATGCTTCAAAACAAGCCAACTCAAGCCCAACACAATAAAAGGTTGAACCGCACCGATCACGGCGGCTAACCCACCTGGTAAGCGGTATGCCGCCATGAACAGTAGCCCTTGGAAACACGCAAAATTGAAAAAGGATAATTGGAGTAAAGACGTCCACTCAGTCCGAGCGGGCAAATACCGGCTCATAACAATAAGGATGATGCCAGCAGGCAAGCAACGAATGACCGCGGTGGTAAAGGGCGTGCCCTGCGGTAAGAATTCGGTGGTCACAATATAGGTTGACCCCCAAAGTATTGGGGCAATTGCAGTTAAAACAGTCCAAAGCACAGATTTCATGGGGTTTTACCTCGACAAATGCATGAAATTTATTTACCTTCAATTCAAGATAAAACAATATTGGCATGGAGTTATCTTGACATCAAGATAAATATTGAATGAAAAAAGACGAAAATTTCGATGGGATCGATACGATCTTGGCTCAATGGCAAAAAGAGAAGCCAGATTTAGACCTCAGCGCCATGGCCATCATTGGTCGATTAAAACGCTGCCATGCACTGATGCTGCCGCAACTGGATAAGGTGTTTAAGCGCCATGACCTGAGCTTTTGGGAGTTTGATGTTTTAGCCACCCTGCTGCGCTCGGGCCCACCTTATTGCCTAGCGCCTACCGAGTTGTTTTCCACTCTCATGGTGACATCCGGCACCATGACGCACCGAATGACGCAATTAGAAAAAAAAGAATTGATCGAACGCGTTGCCAATGAACACGATGCGCGCAGTAAACTGGTTAAGCTCTCAAAAAAGGGAGAGGCCATGATCAGTCTTGCAGTTGATGAGCATGTAGAAAATGAACGGGATATTCTTTCTAGTCTTGATCAAGACACGCAAAAAAAGCTCGATCAAAGCCTAAAAACATTATTAATCACACTTGAGGGCATGGAATAAGTTCAGCGATAGAGACTCATAAGAATTAACGGTTTAACCGTGCATGTGCGGGCACAGCCTTAAACATGTACGATACTCTGTTACGCTTGATGCGGGTTTTACATCTCATTTTTCATGGGAAGTAAAACCCGAATCGCCAAGCCACCCAGGGAAGACTGGCTAAAATGTATTTGACCGTTATGAAAGTCCACAATACTTTTTACCAAGGACAAGCCTAAACCTGCACCTTTGCCTTTATTTTGATGCTCACGATAAAAACGATCTGTTAAGCGAGCATAATGTTCAGGTTTAACACCTGGGCCTGAATCCTCGATCAGAATTTCAAGATATGGGCTTTTATTGGGCAAAGAAAGGCGGATATACCCCTTCTCTGGTGAGTATTCACGGGCATTATCGATTAGGTTACGGAGTAAGATTTCCAGCAAAAAGTGGCTACCCATAACATTGATTGCTTTCGATTCGTCATCGCATATCAGTTCGAGTTCTTGTTGTTTATCCATAATAGAAATGGCCATCTGTGCCATAACCTCTTGGCAAAGCGGATAAAATTGTAATTTATCAACAGGAATGGTTTCTGGTGACACCTTAGATAAGGTCAATAACTGTTCGAGCAAGCGTGATACTCGCTTCACACCGGTTTCTAATTCTTTTAATGCCGCATTACGATCATCATCATTACTGGCTGCCATGGCATTTTGTGCATGCAGCATAACAACGGAAAGCGGTGTGCGTAATTCGTGGGCCGCATCTGCGGTTAATCTTTGTTCCCTAGAAATAGCATCATTTAATCTTAAAAATAAACTATTCAGTGAATCCACAACGGGTCGAATTTCTTTGGGTGTTTGCACTAAAGAAATGGCTGTTAAGTTCTTCGGGTCTCTTCGTTTAATATTGATGGTCAGCTGCTTTAGTGGCTTAAGTGCTAACCGAATGATGAAGGTCAATAGAATAAGAGCAAAAGGCAGCATGGCCAAACCTGGCCATAAGGTTTGCTTAGCTATTTCCGTGGCAAGTTCGCCCCTAATGGATTCACTCTCACCTACATGCAACCAAAAGTCCCAGTCATCATCGTATAAGGTAAATACTCGCCAATTTTCATCATTGATCTGGATATCAGAAAACCCCAATGTTTCAGAGGAAAAGCGACGATTAGGCGCACTACCAGACGTAATTAATAATTTATTGTCATTATTATAAATCTGATAAGCGATCTTTTTTTGATAAAAGAGTTCATTACTGGATGGCAGGTTTTCATCATCGAAACCATAATAGACAATAGGTAAGTA
>JBNMQC010000245.1:0-3646 GCA_051277445.1 Bermanella sp.
CCTTGCAATTTCGGCACTGATTTAAGCGGCAGTTTCGAGACCCTGAAATCACTTTTTCTAGATCGCAATTTTTCTAAATAGGCCTTTAGACTTGAATGTAAAACAGGTTGATACGGCCTTCCGTGATTTAGGCTTACCGAGCTACTATAGATTGGAACCTGCAGACTCCCCGCCTTAGTGGCTAGGTAGTCTTGCGACCATTTCTTTGAAGCCTGCCAATGCTGGGTGAGATCCCCAAGCACTACTGGAGTACCCGTGGCTCGGTAGCGGGCATTAAAATCAGCTACCGGCAGCGAATTTTTTCGATCAACTGCGATACTTTTTATTAACTCAAACACCTACTCAAACCCTACATAAGTTACAAATTCAGAATTATCGGCACGTGTAGAACGTACACCATTGGCTTGAAAATCAGCGTCAGGGTAACCCATCGCAATGCATATCATAATTGCTTGGTCGTGCGGAATATTAGCGTGCTCGTGAACAACGTCAGATTGCATAATGCCTTGCCCATTGATAACGCAACCTATGCCGCGCTCCCAGGCGGCAAGAACAATACCGTAAGCCAATGAACCTAGTGAAAATTGGCTAATCGCGGCCGGCTCCAATGCCTTGTCATAGGTCAATACTAGGGAAACCGGCGCATCAAATTGGCGAAACCCGCGCAACATCCAATCGGTGCGCTTTCCTTTGTCATGCCGCTCAATACCCATAATATCGAAGAGTTGAACTGCGACATCAATTTGCCGCTGCCGATGTACGCCATCGTATTCTTCCTTGTATGGAAAATCACGCACTTGCGGCTTACCCGCTAGCGTATTCTCAGTGTTGCCTTGCCTAATTTTATTTAATGGTTCTCCTGCCACCGCATGCACGCGCCATGTTTGCGTATTGTAGGACGACGGCGCCCACTTCGCGGCATCAATGATTTGGTCAACAATTTCTTTGCTGATCGGCTTATCTAAAAACCCACGTGCACTTTTCCGTGATTTAGCAAACTCGGTGAATTTCATATCAATTTTCTGGCGGTGATTGGTAAAGAACAACTAGCAAGCGACCTAGCGCGTTGCAACTGACTGCCTGGCGCGTTGCAACTAAATAGGCGCTTGGTCAGAAACGCAATTGCGCACTTAGCTATAATGGGCCTGTCGGATAATGGATATTATAGCTAAGGTAAATGCACAGCACAGTATTGATACTAGATAATTTTATTACAGAGTTTATTCAGCCGGCTTTTTAAACCTGAGAGTCATCCGGTCACTTTCGCCGATAGTCATATATTTTTCTCGATCATGATCACCCAAGCTTAACGTTGGTAGCAAGCGCCAAACTCCGTCATCGTGATCCTTTAAGTCTTTTGAATTGGCATTGATCTCTGATTTAGCATCCAGCAAAAAACCGGCTTTCTCAGCCGCTTGGATCACCCGCGCCTCAGCAACATATCCTTTCTTCGCCCAAGCAAGAACATCGCCATCAGCAGGTGCACGATGCTGAACCACACCGAGCACACCACCGGGTTTAAGCACTTTAAAGAAGTCTGAATACACATCATCAATCATCCCTTCTCTTGTCCAACCGTGACTACTCCTGAAGGTAACAACCATGTCCACCGAATTTTGTTGCCAAAGGTTTCTCGACTCGGGCGGCGAATAGCTGGCTACTTTAATTTGCCCGTACAGTTCAGGCTGATCCTTGATTCGGTCTAATAACGCTTGATGCTGCCGATATCGATATTTAGCTTGGCCCTCTATTTCAACATCGTAACTACCAGCAATATAAACACCAGTATCACGCATCGCAGGCGCAATGACTTCAGTGTACCAACCGCCACCAGGACCAATCTCTAATATGGTCATATTTGGCTGCAAACCAAAGAACGCCAGTGTTCCGATTGGATTACGGTATTGATTTCGAGCTTGATTCTTATCGCTACGATGGTCTCCATGGCTAGCAGCCTCGAGTCGAGCAACTAAGTCAGCGTCCATCGCCGAGACTAATTGAGCTGAAAGAATTGTAACTGCCGCTAGTACAGGAATAATAAATTTCTTCATCTGGCACCACCAAAAATAAATGTATATTAAATAAGGGCCTAGTTTATATCCAATAATCGCAAGCTCCAATCTTTTTCAACAGCAATGAGCTTCTTATGCCAGCGACCCTTTCTGTCCGCTTGCTTAGACACTGCTGAGGCATAGCTATGAAGCATAAAGCCAAGCAAACGGCCCAAGCTCAGGATAAACAATATTTAATCACACACTACCGATAAACGAAATGAATACCCTTCATGACATTTACACATGTGACATGCAGCGCAAAGTCAACTATCATCTATGTAATATTGGGCTGTAGTCGTCGACCCCAAAATTCAACCAACGCCGGTTACCATACAACCACTAATTTATCGTGATGCAGCCATGCATTGAGTTAAGTAGTTTCGCAACAATTTTGAGCTCAAATTTTTAGTTCACTTCTGAATAATTGGCCTCCGCTCTCATTCTGAAACGCTGCATTGCGGCTAATTGTGGCCCGAAACCAATCTAAATATCGACCGCGAGCAAGGTATCATGAAAAAAACTCTAATTCTCATCGCCCTATTGTCAGTTGGCTTTCAAGCTACAGTAAAGGCTCAAGATCAAGATGAGCAAGCGATAATTGCCAACGCAACAACCAAATTTTTTGTGCTTTCTTCGCAAGAAAAATGGTTAGAGGCCAAACCTTTCGTACAACAGGCTTATGAGCTTGGTGTGACCATTTATGCTGACTCAGATCCTAAGTTTGGTCAAATTGCTTACCATTATGGTGCTGTTCAAGTTGCCTTGAGAGAAGCATCCTCGTTACTACCGTTGACCCAAGCGAAAAATAATTTTCAGCAAAACCTTGGCAATGATTCCTTACAGCTTATCCCAGTATTGGGTGATCTAGCCTTAGCACATATACTCTCTGGCAACTTTGAACAAGCCGAGAGCCACCTTGAACGTGCCATCGAACTGGCTTCTGACGAGTATGGCGAGAACTCAACAATGGTAGCCAATTTAAGCAGCCGAGCTGGAAGGGAATTTTCTGGGGCTGGCAACTATACCTTGGCGGAAGAACTTCAAGACCAAGCTTATGAAATTTATCAGGGTGTGCTTGGGTCGACATCACCGACGACCGGTCAAGAGGCCTATCAACTATCAGAGACATTTAGGCTTAAGCAGAATATATATGGTCAGGTGACCTTCCTTAAAAAGACCGTTGAATCCTTTGATCAACCAACAAAAGCCGAAACCGAGTTCGAGCGTGATGTCCATACCAAGTTGGTTGACGCGTATCAGTCACTTGATAAGCCTAAAAGAGCTACAAAACATGGTCTTGCACTTGCCGCATCAAGCGAATACAAGAACAAGTCAGAGCCTACACTGCTGGTTAAAGCAAATGCGACGTATAGCAGTAGGGGCGAAAGAACAAAATTGGAAGGCTTTGTATTATTGAAATTTGATGTCGACTCGAACGGAATGGTGCGAAACATTGATCTACTAGAGCTTGAAGGGGACCGAAAATTAGTCAGATTAGCCATCGATGCGCTGGAGGGTTATCGCTATATTCCAATTGTTCGTAATAACAAAGCCGAGGGATCCAAGGGCTTAGAGACTAAGATTGTGTTCAA
>JBNMQC010000246.1:0-3625 GCA_051277445.1 Bermanella sp.
TAAAATCTTTAAATGTTTAAATCGATAGAAGTCATCCGGAAGATCAGATAACTGGTTGCCCCCAAGATCCAGGATCTCAATATAATCCGCCAGCTCAAACAGCTCTTGTGGAAACTCGGTTAAGCCATCAGACAACTTAAAGCGCTTCTGAGATCCGAGGGACTCAGGTGTAATTAAGTTAGATTTCAACTGCTCTAATGTAAACACACTATTCTCGTTAATGATTTTCGCAATATTGACTAAAACACAATAAAATAAAGTCTTCTATGATACGTAATTTTTATTGTTTGCATGGCGAAGGAATTTTTAAATCCATAAAAAAGCCGATGCGAGCATCGGCTTTAAATCGGGTGCCGGGCACCCTCCTATAAATCAATTTTTAGATGTGGTTTTATTATTCCCACTCAATGGTAGCCGGCGGCTTAGACGACACGTCATAAGCCACACGTGAGATATGCTCGATCTCGTTGATAATACGATTTGATACTTTCTCTAATAATTCATATGGCAAGTGCGCCCAGCGAGCTGTCATGAAGTCGATGGTTTCAACGGCACGTAGTGATACAACCCACTCATAACGACGCTGATCCCCTACGACACCCACTGATTTAACCGGTAAGAACACCACAAACGCTTGAGAGGTTTTGTGATACCAATCAAAGTTATGTAGCTCTTCGATGAAAATGGCATCCGCTTCACGAAGAACATCGGCGTATTCTTTTTTCACTTCACCTAAAATGCGCACACCAAGACCCGGTCCTGGGAACGGATGACGGTAAACCATATCGTATGGCAAACCGAGCTCTAGGCCAATTTTACGCACTTCATCTTTGAACAATTCACGTAACGGCTCAACCAAGTCCATTTTCATGTCATCTGGCAAACCACCAACATTATGGTGAGACTTAATCACATGGGCTTTACCGGTTTTGGACGCCGCTGATTCGATCACATCTGGATAGATGGTACCTTGCGCAAGAAAATCCACATCTTTAATTTTGCTCGCTTCTTCATCGAACACTTCAATGAAGGTATTACCGATCACTTTACGTTTTGCTTCAGGGTCAGATACACCCGCCAGCTTACCTAAAAACAAATCGGCGCTGTCTGAACGAATGACTTTTACGCCCATGTTTTTAGCAAACATGTCCATCACCATGTCGCCTTCGTTTTTACGAAGCAGACCGTTATCCACAAATACACACGTCAGTTGCGAACCAATGGCCTTATGCAACAAAGCGGCAACCACGGAAGAATCCACACCACCTGATAAACCCAGCAAGACTTTTTTATCGCCCACTTGCTCTTGAACACGCTTGATTTGATCTTCAATAATATTGGCTGGCGTCCACAAACCTTCACAGCCTGCAATATCTTTAATGAAGTGCTCAAGCATGCGACCACCTTGTAAGGTGTGCGTGACTTCCGGGTGAAACTGCACGCCAAAAAAGTTTTTCTCAGCATGGTACATACCTGCAATTGGGCAAGATGGCGTAGACGCCATTAGCTCAAAACCTTCTGGCATTTTGACCACTTTGTCGCCATGGCTCATCCAAACGTCGAGCAGTTTTTCGCCCTTATCGTTCACATGGTCAGCAATGTCTTTGAACAATGCACTGTTACCTTCGGCTTTAATTTGCGCATAACCGAACTCACGAATATCAGAACCTTCAACTTTGCCGCCAAGTTGCTCTGACATGGTTTGCATGCCATAACAAATACCAAAAATGGGCAGACCCATATCAAAAATTTCTTGCGCGGCGCGCGGGCTATTTTCTTCATGCACAGATTCTGGGCCACCAGCTAGAATGATGGCTTTAGGATCAAACTCTTTGATCTCTTCAAAGCTCATATCCCAAGCGCGAATCTCAGAAAACACACCAAGCTCACGCACACGACGTGCAATAAGCTGTGTATATTGAGAACCAAAATCTAAAATTAGGATTTTCTGTGCATGTATATCGGTCATAAAAACCTCGTATCTATAAAACTAAAAAACCTGTTGCTCTGGCAACAGGTTAAAATTCTGTTTGCTGGGTTAAGCTTGTGGCCGCCCAGTCTAGTTAAAGCATAAGAAAAACACTTTAAGCTCATCAGGCCATGACCTAGAGTGCTTAATGCCTCTAGATCACGCCTTAGCTATCACCTAAGAAAGGTTAGCCCATACGATAGTTAGGCGCTTCTTTGGTGATTTGAACATCATGCACGTGAGACTCTTTCATACCCGCCGCTGATATTTTCACAAACTCAGGCTTGGTACGCATCTCGTCAACCGTGGCACAACCGGTATAACCCATTGCACTGCGCAGTCCACCCATCATTTGATGCACAACATTACTCATTGGGCCTTTAACCGCGATACGACCTTCAATACCTTCTGGCACTAATTTATCGTTACCGGCTTTTGCATCTTGGAAATAACGATCCGCAGAACCTTGGCTTTGTCCCATGGCACCCAGCGAACCCATGCCGCGATACGATTTATAAGCACGGCCTTGGAATAATTCAACTTCACCAGGGGCTTCATCGGTACCCGCTAGTAGCGAGCCAGCCATGATCACGTAAGCGCCAGCGACAACCGCCTTAGCCATATCCCCAGAGAAACGAATACCACCGTCAGCAATCAATGGAATTCCAGTACCTTCTAGTGCTGCTGCAACATCGGCAACCGCACTGATTTGTGGAACGCCCACACCCGCAACAATACGAGTAGTACAAATGGAACCCGGGCCAATACCCACTTTCACACCATCAGCACCCGCTTCAGCTAAAGCTTTTGCCGCCGCGCCTGTAGCGATGTTACCTCCGATAACCTGCAGCTCAGGGAAGTTTTGTTTGGCCCAGCGCACGCGATCAATTACGCCTTTGGAATGGCCGTGGGCCGTATCAACAATGATCACGTCCACACCCGCATTGGCTAAAGCCGTGATGCGATCAGGGGTTTCTGGGCCAGTACCAACTGCTGCACCTACACGTAAACGACCTTGGTCATCTTTACAGGCGTTTGGATAAGCCGTGGCTTTATCCATATCTTTAACTGTCATCAAACCAACCAGTTCAAAGTTATCGTTTACCACGAGTACTTTTTCAATGCGGAACTTATGCAGCAGTCCTTGGACCACTTCATTGCTCTCGCCTTCTTTAACGGTGATCAGTTTTTCTTTTGGCGTCATCACGCTGGACACGGCCGCGTCTAAGTTGGTTTCAAAGCGCACGTCACGGCCAGTGACAATACCCACTAAATCCGTGCCATCAACAACTGGCACACCTGAGATATTGTTTTGACGAGTGATTTCTAACAACTCACGAATGGTGGTATTACTAGGAACCGTAATTGGGTTTTTGACCACACCGCTTTCGTATTTTTTTACTTTACGAACTTCAGCAGCTTGCTGATCAATGGTCATATTTTTGTGGATAATCCCTAAACCGCCTTCTTGAGCCATGGCAATGGCCAGACGAGATTCCGTCACTGTATCCATCGCGGCAGAAATAAGGGGAATATTTAACTCAATACCACGAGTCAGCTTGGTTTTAAGATTCACCTGATTGGGCAAAACTTCGCTGTAACCGGGAACGAGAAGTAGATCGTCGAACGTCAATGCGTCTTGGGCAATTCGCAACA
>JBNMQC010000247.1:0-3624 GCA_051277445.1 Bermanella sp.
CCGAACAAGCTTTGGCTTATGAAAAGATTTCGGCTCTTACTGAGTTTGTCGTTATACTGTGAAAAACCTCAATTGAGCCAGACTTATGAAAGACGTAGCTGATATCCGTCGCCAATATGGTGCTGATGAATTACATCTAAAAGACTTGCATGAAAACCCAATGGAGCAGTTTAAGCATTGGCTAGGGCAAGCGATCGAATCTAATTTGTTTACCGATCCTACCGCCATGAACGTGGCGACGGTTGATGCCGACGGCATGCCAAGCCAACGCATCGTGCTACTAAAAAAGTACGATGATGCTGGCTTTACTTTTTTCACCAATTTAAAAAGTAATAAAGCCACCCAGTTAGCGGATAACCATAACATCAGTTTGCATTTTGCTTGGTTGCCTTTAGAGCGTCAGGTGATTATTCGCGGCACCGCACACAAGCTGTCGGTTGCTGAAAATGCGCAGTATTTCTTGTCTCGTCCCCGTGATAGCCAATTGGCCGCTTGGGCCAGCCATCAAAGTAAAACGGTGGCTACCCGTAAATTACTGGAACAAGCCTTTGTTCAAATGAAAAATAAATTCTCTAAGGGGGATATACCGTTACCAGACTTTTGGGGTGGCTACAAAGTAACCCCTGTTTCCATCGAATTTTGGCAGGGGAGAGAAAATCGCCTTCACGACCGATTTGTTTATAAGCAAGATACGGATGGCAAATGGCACATCGAGCGTGTTCAGCCTTAACACACGCTAGTCACGACACAGGCGACTGATGATGTCCCTGTGTTGAGGGTAGGCCGTTATGAGTTCGGCTTTATTCCCCATTTCAAAGTCGGCGAAGTCAAAGCCTGGTGTGACCATGCAGCTGACCAAGCTATAGTCAGAAGGTTTGGTGGTGATCGGTTCACTGCAAAACCAGGTATTAGCTGGCACACAGGTGGTTAATTCGTGTTCGGCACCTAAGTACACTTCCGATAGTTCACCTTGTGGTGTAATGCTACGAATCACCAGCGGGCAGCCTTGCTGATAGAACCAAAGCTCGTCGCTTTGAATGCGATGCCATGCGGAAAAGTCATCGCTGGTCAGTAAAAACTGGATGGCGGTGGCGCTGTGACGCTCGCCATTGTTGGTTTGCGTGGGGTGGTTTGATTGATAAATGCGCCGGTAATACCCCCCTTCTGGGTGAGGTTCAAGTTGAAGGTGATTGATCCAGTATTCGTGATGCTTCATTCAGACTTCCGCTGGGCAAACCAAGTGCCGGAGCACTTGTTTTGATTGATAGACGCGAACCAAGATCCTTTAGCACTTTCAGCTGAAATTCGACCTTGTATGTAATGACCTTCGCTATCGCTCATATAGAAGAAGCCTCCTTGTTCAATCAGGCCTTCCATATCGTTGCATTTTTTTAAGAAGCAATAGAAATCAATGTGAAGTTCATTTTTATGAATTTTAAGGCCCACATCGCCTTCCTTTACACACTCGCCATGATCTGTGGTAAATACACCCTTCATGTCACTTTGCCCTAAGCCTTTGTCGCAGGCCATTAGCAAGCAGCATAGTGCAATGCTGACAGCGACCTTGAATTTGCTCATTACTTGCCTTTAAAGTTAGGGGCTCTTCTTTCAATTAAAGCAGATACCGCTTCAATATGATCCTGTGTTTGATGCAGGTTGGCCTGAATGGCCGCACTGGTCTGCAAGAGCGTGTCTAAAGGCATGGTTGTGCCTGCGCGCATGAGCTGTTTGGTAGCCCTCAATGCCTGCGGTGGATTGGCGGCAATACGCTTAGCCAGTGACATGGCTTCATGGATTAATTCTTCTGGTTCAACCAGTTTGTTTAGCATGCCCCAATCAAACGCTTGCTGTGCGCTAATCGCATCCCCTGTAAAAGCCATTTCAGCTGCCCGACCATAGCCTGCAATGCGTGGTAAAATCCACGCGCCACCATCACCAGGAATCAGGCCGACCTTTATAAAGCTTTCAGCGAAACTGGCTTTTGTACTGGCAATGCGCATGTCGCAATACATGGCAAGGTCACAACCCGCGCCCACGGCTGGGCCATTCACCGCGGCAATGGTTGGAATGTTAATATTATGAAGCGCAACGGGGATGCGTTGAATCACTTTTGCGTAGTTTTCCCGTACATCATTGGCTTCACCGGCAAACATGCCTTCTTTATTCAGCATGTGTTTGATGTTGCCGCCACTTGAAAACGCTGAGCCTGCGCCGGTTATTATCACGCAGCGTATGTTTTGATCGTCTTCGATGGATGCTAGGGCGTTTAAGAATGCCTCAACCACTTCAATTTCTGAAATAGAATTTCTAAGCTCTGGTTGATTCAGGGTGATGGTAGCAATGTGTTGCTGTTTATCTAGTAAGATCGCGCTCATGATGACTCCTTTAATCTGGAATCATAGTGAGCGTATCTTTTGCAAGTTGCAATGTTTAAGGGGGCTTAAGCGTGTTCAATATTCAGCAATACGCGATTACGAAAAGACGGGTTGATTGGCTGGTAATGGGTGTTGAGCTGCTTAGTTAATTCCCAATAATTTATGCGTCTGCAATGACATGCGCCATTGAGGGTTGTCCAAGCAATATTGCGTGGCGCCTTGCATGTTTTCACGAATGATCATGCCACTATTTTCAACACCGTAATCCGCCATAGGCGATAGGTAATAGTAATCCGCTTTTATGTGGGCAACCTCATCGGGTGCTAAATCCACTTGAGGGTAAACCAGCTTTAACTCATTGCACTGATCAATGATGACTTGGCTTTTACCTTTAGGGCTGATACAAACCCAGTCAAGGTTAGAGGGGAGTGGCAATGTGCCGTTACTCTCGACAGCGCATTCAAAGCCATGGCTTTGAAACTCACCCACTAAGCTTTCTGTTAGCTGTAATGCCGGCTCACCTCCAGTAAACACCACATAGGGTTTGCCTTGTTTATCTTGTGGCCATAATTTAAGCGCTAAGCTGAGCAACTCTTGTTGTGAATACTCGCCACCGTTCTCACCGTCGGTCCCTGTAATGTCGGTATCACAGAATTGGCAAACAGCGGCCTCACGGCCACTTTCCTTACCGTTCCACAAATTACACTTACTAAAACGAATAAATACCGAGGCACGACCCGCTCGAGCACCTTCACCTTGAAGCGTGTAAAATGCTTCTTTCACTTTGAATGAGTTGGCTTTCATTTATTCGTATTCAACAGGGTCAGTCGCGTTATTGTCGGCAAAGGCTTCTAAGCGCTCAACACAAGCACCACATTTGCCACAGGCTTTTTCACGACCGTTGTAACAGGTCCAGGTGTGCTCGTATGTGAGATTCATGCTCAAGCCATCTTTTAATATTTCACCCTTACTTGAGTTTAGGTAGGGGGTCTCAATAGAAATGGGTTCATAGTTCGCAATGTGTGCCACATTATTCATGGCATGCACGAACTCAGGGCGACAGTCAGGATAAATAGCATGATCACCAGCATGGGCACCGTAATAAACCTTGCTGGCTTCAATATCCACCGCATAACCAATGGCTAAAGACAGCAGGATCATATTACGGTTCGGCACCATGGTACTTTTCATGTTATCCGCTTGATAGTGACCTTCCGGAACATCAATGCTGCCGACTAATGAAGAGCTT
>JBNMQC010000248.1:0-3611 GCA_051277445.1 Bermanella sp.
CTTGCTTAGGTTTTTAATTATTTAAATAAGCATTCAACTCAGAATTTTTATTTATTTAAGCTTTGTCACCTGCAATAACTCTGAGCTAATTTAACGCACCCGCGGGTGCGGGTTCGTATAGATTACATTCTATTATGTTAAGACATGGTCACCTCTAAGCAGCTTCCTACAGACAAATAGAATGTTTATGAGTCAATCCGCACCTTGCGCTTCGGCCCACTGTTTTTAGGTGCTGCTTTTTGGCGGGTTTTCTGACGATTGGCTTCACGCTCGTACTTTTTCATTTCTTTCGGGTCAAGTTTGGCTACCGGTACGGATGGTAGGTCTACGAGTTTGGCCAGTTCATCGGTATCGCGCTGATCTAACTCTTTCCATTTTCCTACTGATATTTGTTTTGGTAAAAACACACAGCCGTAACGTACACGCTTAAGGCGTGAGACTTTTAACTCCTGGCTTTCCCATAGGCGACGTACTTCACGGTTGCGACCTTCCATGATGCACACGTGGTACCACTGGTTGTAACCATCACCATCAAAGAATTGAACATCGGTGAATTTGGCCATACCATCTTCTAATACGACGCCCTTCTTCAGGTTTTCGATAATCTCTGGAGTCACTTCACCGGCTACTCGTACCGCGTATTCACGGTCAACGGTTTGAGTGCTTGGGTGCATCAGTTTATTGGCTAACTCACCGTCGGTGGTAAACAGCAGTAAACCCGCGGTATTGATATCCAAACGGCCAACCGCTATCCAGCGTTCGCCTTTTAGTTTTGGTAAGTTTTGGAATACAGTAGGACGCCCTTCTGGGTCATTGCGGGTACACACTTCCCCTTCAGGTTTGTTATAAGCCAAGACTCGGCGAGCGGCTTTAACCGCATGCTCGATGACCTTACCATCAACTTTGATTTCATCGGTTGCAGTGGCGCGCTCACCTAGCTTGGCGGTTTCACCATTAAGCTGAATGCGGCCTTGCTCAATCCAACGCTCCATCTCACGACGGGAACCTAAACCTACTTGGGCTAGGATTTTTTGTAACTTATCACTCATCAACTGTCTCCGTTTCTGAGTTGTCACTACTGGGCAGTGACTCTTGGATTTTAATCAAACTTGTTTGCCAGATCCGAAAGCGTTTTTTCTTCTGCTTCGTCGTCTCGGCTATTTTGGATCTCTTCTTGCTCAGCCTGTAGCTGGGCAATCATTTCTTCTTCCATGGCAGCCAGTAATTCGGCGTCGTCTTGTTCAATATTAGACGGAGCTTGCTCACTTGTCTGTTGATCTTGTGTATCGGCCACATTGGGCGCTGCGCTACTTTTCTCTAAATGATCGGCAGCATGTGGGTCGCCTACCGACTCATCACCTGCCACTTCTGGAAGACGGGCAACTGGCTCATTACTCGGGGCCTCCGCCATAGTGGCATGCTTATTAAGCAGCTGCTCTTGTTCTGCAATCATGCGAGCAATGGTAGCTTCAGCAATTTCTTCGTCTGTCGCATCTTCGGGTAAACCCAGGTTTGTACCTTCATTGACCGCATTCTGAGCCTCAACTGATGAAGTATTAGCCAGCGTGTCATCCAGCTGTGCAATCTGTTGTTCTGCATCCAGAAACTCACCTGGGTCGCTACTGGCTTGCTCTGCTAGTTGATCCGCCTCTTCATCTTCTTGTGCCTGCTTGAAAAGATTATCTTCCACTTGCTGCACAAGGGCGTCGGCATCTTCCATATCTTTTGCCGCACTAATGAGGTTTTCACTATCGCCTAATTCTTGATTATGATTACTAAAATCGAAGTTACCCTCTTCTGTTTTATCTTCTAACTCAAGGGCATGGTTGGCATCGGCAATCTCTTGAATCTCTTCAAGGGTTGGCAGCTGATCCAAGCTTTCTAAATTAAAATAATCTAAAAACATCTTGGTGGTGGCATACATGGCCGGGCGACCGGGTACGTCACGATGGCCTACCACTTGAATCCACTCGCGTTCAACCAAGGTTTTTGTAATATGGGAGCTCACTGCCACACCGCGCACATCTTCAATTTCGCCGCGGGTAACGGGCTGACGATAGGCAATAATCGATAAGGTTTCTAACAAGGCGCGACTATAACGCTGAGGTTTTTCTTCCCATAAACGGCTCACCCATTTACCCAAGTCTTGCTTCACTTGGAAACGATAACCTGTAGCGACTTTTTTAAGCTCGTAGCCTTTGTTCGCGCATTTCTCACCGATGCGATCGAGGGTCGCTTGGATACGAGACTTTTCTGGCTCAAGACCTTCATCAAATAATGCGTGAATACGGTCAATACTCAGTGTTTGACCTGAAGCCAACAAGGCACCTTCGATTACTTGTTCTAATAATACGTCGCTAATCATCATGAGGTTTTTGCCTTCACATGAATCGGCCCAAACGTTTCGTTTTGCACGATCTCTATTAATTGTTCTTTTATGAGTTCTAACGTGGCAAGAAAAGTGGTAACGACTCCCGCACGACCCTCTTCAACGGTAAATAAGCGGGTGAACGGAATGAAGTCACCGGTTTGCAAGCGCGCTAAAATGTCGCTCATGCGCTCACGAGTTGATAATTTTTCTTTATGTACGGCGTGCTCAGTAAACATATTCGCACGGTGTAACACATCACTGAACGCCAACATAAGCTCTTTAAAGTCCACATCAGGGTGGTGTTTTTCTGCACTGTATTCTGGTGGTTTGATTTCCACTTCAAACGTGTCACGGCCCATACGAGGCAGTTCGTCTATGTCTTCTGCCGCTTGCTTGAAGCGCTCGTAATCTTGAAGACGGCGAATTAACTCTGCACGCGGGTCTTCTTCCTCTTCGGCCAGTTCTGCCGGGCGCGGTAATAGGATACGGCTTTTTATTTCAGCCAGCATGGCCGCCATTACCAAATATTCGCCAGCCAACTCAAGATGTACAGTTTGCATTAAATCCACATACAGCATGTACTGAGCGGTAATCTCAGCCACATTAATTTCGAGTATATCGAGATTCTGTTTGCGAATTAAATACAACAGTAAATCCAAGGGCCCTTCGAACTGCTCTAAAATAACCTCAAGTGCGTCCGGCGGTATGTACAAATCCAGTGGTAACTGGGTGTAAGCTTCACCATGCACAAGCGCAAACGGCATTTCATGCTGCTGGTTACTTTTTGCAGGGGCACTGTCATTTGCATTAGCGGGCTCAGACTCGCTCACAGCCTCTGACTCAGGCTGCGTTTGAGCAGCCTGTTCCAATTCATTGATGTCTTCTGGGGTATCAGAGGCTTGTGTCATAGTCTTAACGGTACGCTAATCCCATGGCATGACGTACGTCTTCCATGGTGTCTCGAGCCGCTTCGCGGGCTTTTTCGCTGCCATCATGAATGATGGATTTCACCAAATCTGGGTTGCTTTCATATTGCTTAGCGCGCTCTTGAATCGGCTCCAGCTCAGCTTTAATCGAGTCAATGATTGGCCCTTTGCAATCTAAGCAACCAATACCAGCATTACGACAGCCTTTTTGTACCCAGTCTTTCACTTCGTCGTCACTGTAGACTTCATGAAGCTGCCAAACAGGACAGTTATCCGGGTTACCCGGATCATCGCGACGCACACGGGCTGGGTCA
>JBNMQC010000249.1:0-3610 GCA_051277445.1 Bermanella sp.
GCGTGTTTGCCCCACCAATTCCTCTTTCATTTGATCAAGGTTCATGGATAGGTTCGTATTAAGAATCACTACCAATACTACAAATGCTGCGATGATCGCGCCTAAGAGTTTGTTTTTTAACGGTAATGATCGAAAGGATCGCTTCATGGGGGTTCCTTTAATTCCGATATAGACATTCCTTTTTTTAGTATAGACAAGGGTTTGGTTTTTGCTGGTACTTGTATTCCAAAACCCACTGCGCATAATGCCAGCCCATGACTGAACTCCCCATATACGCCATTTCAGGTGAGATAATCACTCACCTTAGCCAGCACCCTCGCCTAGTGGTGCAGGCACCACCCGGTGCCGGTAAATCCACCGGGCTTCCACTAGCACTTCTGAGCGCTTATCCCAATCAAACAGGCCAAATCTGGCTATTGGAACCCAGACGCTTAGCCGCCGAGCAAGTGGCGAGTCGCTTGGCACACAGCCTAGGGGAAGAAGTTGGCGCAAGCATCGGGTTAATGACCGGAGAAAATACGCGCGTCAGTGAGCAAAACCGCTTAGTGGTCATGACCGAGGCGGTGTTGACTCAGCGCTTAATTAACGACAACGACATTCCATCGTGCAGCACCATCTTGTTTGACGAGTTTCATGAGCGAAACCTGCACACCGACCTTGGCCTCGCCTTGGCGCTGCAATGCCAAGCGTACTTACGGGATGATTTAAAGATTGTCATCATGTCCGCCACCCTCGACAGCGAAGGCATCGCCCAAACCCTCGACTGCCCCACCATCACCAGCGACGGGCGCAGCTTTGATGTGGCCATAAAGTATTTACCCAGTAACCCTCAGCAAACGAATAGCTTAGCCTTAGACGTTAAGCGCGCTGTCAGTCTCGCCCTAGAAGCAAGCTCAGGTGATATTTTGGTTTTCTTGCCTGGTGTTAAGGAAATCAACCAATGCCTAACCCTGCTCAACGACACTTATGGGCAAGCCATCACCAACCAACAACTGAGTATAGAGCCCTTACACGGCCAACAAAACCCGCAACAACAAAATAGCGTATTAAAAGCCAAAGACATTCAATGCATCATACTGGCCACTGACATTGCCAAAACCAGCTTGACCCTACCCAAGGTCACCTGCGTGATTGATAGCGGATTAGAGCGCATTAACCAATTTAATTTGCGCCAAGGCATGGATGAACTGGTCACGATTAAAGCCAGCCAAGCCAGCGCCATTCAGCGAGCCGGTCGCGCTGGCCGCGTGCAAGCCGGCACCTGCTACCGCTTATACACCGAGGACGATTTCAAACGCCGCCCAAAATTTAGCCCCCACGCCATTGAACGGGCCGACCTTGCGCCGCTGTGTTTAAACCTCGCCGCATGGGGCAGTTTGGATTTGAGTGATTATGTGTTCTTAACCCAGCCAGATTTAAAAGGATTTAATAGCAGCCAAGATTTATTACAACAGCTGAATATTTTAGATCACGCGAAGCTCACCCAGCACGGCGCGCGCCTTGCAAAACTGGCGCTGCACCCACGGTTAAGCCACATGATCGTCAAAGCTCAAAAAATGGATATGGGATATGACGCCTGCGTGTTAGCCGCCATTTTAAGCGAAGGGGACCCGCTTTATTTACAAGAACAAAACGCCGACCTCAACCTGCGCCTGCAGTTATTTGAGCGTACAAGCTTCCCCAGCTTTTTTGAAAACGCCAAGGTCAATCAGAAAAAAGCACAGCGCATTTTAAAGCTGGCGAATAAATTCGCCAAGATGCTCGGCATTAATGTGCAGCGTGTCGATAGCCAAAATGGCGGCAGCCTGGTGATGCTGGCGTATCCTGATCGCATCGCCCAAAAACGCGGTAACGGCTATCGCCTGCGCAATGGCTTAGGTTGCCAACGCCATCACCTTGAACACCTAGCCGCCAGCGACTTTCTTGCCATTGCCCATATTTCACAATCGCAGCAGCAAGGCCAGCACGCCAACAGCATCATTCGCTTAGCTTGCCCTGTTAGCAAAGACGAAATAGAAACCCTATTTGCCGATCAATTAAGTCCAACCCATACCTTAAAACTGAATGACAAACAGCAACTGCAAACCATTACTCAATTAAAACTTGGGGAATTGGTATTAAACGAAACCCTTCAGCCCGCTGGCGACTCAGAGAAAAATGCATTCTATTTACAAGAGTTCGAGAAAAAAGGGTTGGATTTTTTACCTTTAAACGATTCCCACCAGCAAACCTTAAAACGTTTGCAACTGGCCAATAAGATTCTGCCTGATCGATTTTTAAGTTTTGACGAAACCGATTTAATTCAAGACAAAGACAATTGGTTAGCGCCTTTCTTGGAAACAACTGCATTAAAAATTATTGATTACAGCCAAGCATTGCTCAGCCGTTTAGATTGGGATGTTCAACAACAATTAAACCCGTTATTCCCCACAAGCTTTGAACTGCCAACCGGACGCAAAGCCAGCATTGATTACAACGAAACACCCCCGGTAGTTAAAGCCAAACTGCAAGAGTGTTTTGGTTTGGCTGAGTCACCTACCATCACCCAAGGAAAAGTAACCCTGAATTTGCATCTACTATCACCGGCGCAACGGCCCTTGGCCATGACCCAAGACTTGGCGTTTTTTTGGCAACACGCCTACCCAGAAGTGAGAAAAGAAAATCGCGGACGCTATGCCAAACACCCATGGCCCGAAGACCCATTAACCGCGCAGGCCAGCGGGTTAACGAAGAAAAGGATGGAGGGGTAATAAAATTAAACATTGCGGGCTAATAAAGGTCTAAACTGACCTTATATATCGCAATATATCGTTATATTAACGGGTGTGTATCATGAAATATTTCAGCGTATTCTTGGTGGTTTTATTAGCGCTCGCCGCTGGTTACTTCTTCAGCCAACCGACCCTTATTGATACAGGATTAGAATCGCCTGTTGCACTGAAACCACTAACAAATAATGCCTCGCCCGATAACGCGTTACAACATAGTCATGACGAGCATGATCACTCTTCTGCAAGCGCTGCCAAGCAACACGCAAACCTAGGCGAAGGCAAAACAGGCAACCCCCACTTCGACCAACTGTCGCCAGAAATGCAGCAAGCGGTAAAAGATAGCCTTCTGCTTGAGGGCCCAATGGAAACCCATACTCGGGCGGATGGTGTCATTGTGCTTCCGGCCAATGGCCGCTTTACCCAGATGCCTGTAGCGGTGGAAATGCCAGATGGCAGCATTGAAATTCGTGAATACAGCGTGGTACCAAAAGCCAGCTCTTCAAGCGCTAAGTAGTACACCTGTTTTATTTATACTGAAATACAGCTATTTCATTTTAAACCTATATAACCAAACCCTTTAAATTCTCGATTCCATTACAAAACGCTACACAGACACCGTATTACTTTACGTCAATATTCGCCACGTCGCGTATCTTTAAAGGAGTGAAATGACTCACACTTTTAACGTTGCAATTTGGCAGGTATCTGATGATTCGGTTATTGATAGCTCTAAGTGTCACTGTTTTTTTTAGCGCCCATTCATATGCCGCAGCTTGCCCTGCTTCAAATAGTACAACCACAGCCGGAAATGGCACATGTAATGTGGTTGGCTCGCAATC
>JBNMQC010000250.1:0-3567 GCA_051277445.1 Bermanella sp.
TTTACGGTGTAGGCGACTGGACTGGCTTCTCTAAGTGGAGTTCTCATGGCCAGTGGGAAGCGGAAATGGCTAAAGCTGAAGAGAAATATCAGCCTTACTATGACAAGCTAACGGCAATGACGATTGAAGAGCTTGCCCAAGATGAAGAAGCATTGGCCACTGGTCAGCGCATCTATGCATCTAACTGCTCTGTTTGTCACGGCCCGACCGCTGCAGGTTCTGAAGGCTTCCCTAACCTAACAGACAACGATTGGTTATATGGTGGCTCTCCAGCTGCAATCAAAGCAACCCTGACCAACGGTCGTAACGGTGCAATGCCTGCAAATGGTCTAAAACCAGATATGACAGCACAAGAGCGTACGGACATCGTGGCCCACGTATTGTCACTATCTGGCCGTGAAGGCTCTGGTGATGCAACCAAGGGTAAGGCCCTATTCGCTCAAGCGTGCGCAGCTTGTCACGGTGGTAATGGTAAAGGTATGCAAGCAATCGGTGCGCCTAACCTAACCGATAACATCTGGCTATATGGCGGCAGCGAAGCGAAAATTGATTTCACCATTCAACATGGTCGTGCCGGTGTTATGCCAGCATGGAAAGAAATCCTAGGCGAAGACAAGATCCACGTTGTTTCAGCTTACGTTTATTCTCTATCTCAAAATCAAGAGTAATTGAGCTAGCTCAATAAACGATGAAAAAGCGGCTATATGCCGCTTTTTTTGTATTCATTAGCCTAAGCTAATGTATTAAACTCACTTCAAATTAAATCTTTAGAAGTCTGTCTTAGGCAAATAACAAAGAAATGGCCATCTACACTAACGCCATTCAATAACCGCCTCTAAACTATAAAAAACACTATTGTTTGGCATGACGCTTCTTATTATTAAGGCGGTCAGTATGAGTGAAGAAATCCCAGTCAAAGACGTCACCCCCATTAACGCCAGCGAACAATATGAAGGCGTCTCTGCCAAGGTAAATGGCAAACTTTATGTACGCGCGATTAATGGCTTTTTTAACAAGCTTAGAACCTTTTCACTTTGGGGTTTAATGCTTGCTTATTTCATCACGCCTTGGATCAACATTAATGGTACCCAAGCCGTTTGGTTTGATCTACCCAGTCGTCAGTTTCATATCTGGGGTTTAACCTTTTGGCCCCAAGACTTTATTTTGCTGTCTTGGCTATTGATCATCTGTGCCTTTGGTTTATTTACCATCACTACTCTAGCTGGGCGCATTTGGTGTGGTTACACCTGCCCTCAAACGGTATGGACCTTTATTTTCATGTGGGTTGAAGAGAAAATTGAAGGTAATCGCAATCAGCGCATGAAGCTAGATAAAGCACCGCTGACCAAATCTAAATTTTTCAAAAAGCTTTCTAAACACAGTATTTGGATTGTCATCTCTTTTGCCACAGGCGTGGCCTTTGTGGGTTACTTCTACCCTATTCGAGAGCTTGTACCAGATATCATCACGTTTACCATCGAAGATCATTGGGCAAGCTTCTGGCTGTTGTTTTTCACGTTGGCTACATACGGCAATGCTGGCTGGTTACGTGAAATGGTATGCACACATATGTGCCCTTATGCGCGCTTCCAAGCGGTTATGTTTGACCAAGACACCTTGATTGTTTCCTACGATGAACGCCGTGGTGAACGCGGTGACGGTCGTGGCGCACGTAAGAAAGGTGTAGACCCAGTTGAACAAAACATAGGTGACTGCGTTGATTGCAGCATGTGTGTTCAAGTGTGCCCTGTGGGGATCGATATCCGTGACGGCCTTCAGTACCAGTGCATCAGTTGTGCCCTGTGTATCGATGCCTGCGACGAGATCATGGATAAAATGGACTACCCCCGTGGCCTAATCCGCTATACCAACGAGCACGCACTCAAGGGCAATGAAGTACATATTTTGCGCCCTAAATTGATAGGTTATGCCAGCGCGTTAATCATCATGGTGGGAATATTCGTATATTCTATCTTTGACCGCACCCCCATGGAGATCGATGTCATCCGCGACCGTGGTGCTCTGTACACTAACAGCAGTGACGGACGTCTACAAAACAGCTACTTCGCTAAAGTGATGAACATGTCTACAAATGAGCACGAGTTCACCGTGAGTGTAGAAGGTCTTCCAGGCGGCGAGCTAAGCGGCAAGACCACCATTCACTTGATGCCAGGCGATGTGGGTACGCTGCCGTTGAATCTAAAAGCCATACCTTGGGATCTTGAAAAGTCCCGTACGGATATTCGTTTCATCGTTACCCGTGATGATGGCTTAGCGGCTGAAGAAGAGAGCCGTTTCATTGGCCCAGCAGGGCGCTAAACCTTACGGGAACAAAGCGTAATTTATCCGCTCTAATCCGCTATAAACCTTGTCCAGCGCCAGTGTAGTGATACACTGGCGCCCTATTTCATATAGCAGTAATCACATGACCGAATCAAAACGCCCTTGGTACAAAGAACCCTATGTTTGGATGCTTATCGGGTTTCCACTCACTTCTATTATTGTTGGTTTAAGTTTACTGACCATTTCCATTTTAAATAAAGACACGCTTGTACGTGATAATTACTACAAAGACGGTTTAGCTTACAACTCAGAATTACAATGGGACAAAAAAGCAAAGTCTTTGGATATTCGCATTGAAATCCAAGTAACTGGCAATCAAATGATTTTGGATCTGGTTAATTCACGTCAAAGCACCCCAAACACGCTTAAGGTTACTCTTGGTCACCCGACGATTCCAGAAAAGGATCGTGAGTCTCATTTACAACTAACCCAAGATAAGCGCTTCATTGGTTTCATCGACCCGACTGAAAATGGACGCTATTACTTACTGGTTGAGTCTGTCGAGCAGCAATGGCGGATTCGTCAGGATATATGGATTAAAAACGGCGTACCAGTTGCCATATAGCCATGACAGATTGTTATCACTGCGGGCAAGTGGTTCCCGACAACCTCAACCTAACTGCGCGCGTTCTGGGTGAAGAGCGCGCAATGTGTTGTATTGGCTGCCAAGCGGTGGCCAATGCCATTGTTCAAAGCGGCAGCGAATCGTTTTATCAATTTCGTAGTGATAAAAACACCACCCCTGACTTCACCTTAGACACCTTACCCCTATCGGTTCGTCAAGAACTGTCACTCTACGATAACCCCGATGTATTAGGTGATATCGCCACACAGATTGACACACAACAATTTGAAACCGTTTTAATTATTGAAGGCATCACCTGCGCCGCGTGTGCTTGGTTAATCGAAAAGCAACTACAGCAATTTGAAGGTGTCCAAAATGTTCAACTGAACTTAAGCCAGCACAAGCTGTATTTAAGCTGGGATCAAAGTATCACCCTATTAAGTGCGATTATTTCCAGAATCTACACCCTGGGATTTAAAGCACAACCTTACACTCCTGATGCCGCCCAGCAACAGCTACAAGCTGAACAAAAAAAATCCATTCAGCGACTCGTGCTGGCTGCACTGGGCACCATGCAAGCCATGATGTTTGCGGTGCCGCTTTACGTTGGCGAATGGAGCGGCATTTTATTGCAGTATGAAACCTACTTTCGTTTTGCT
>JBNMQC010000251.1:0-3565 GCA_051277445.1 Bermanella sp.
CTGATTCCTATGCTCTACTACGTGCATAAGCGAAAGCATGTATAAACATGTGAATTGAATATACGCTAGACCATAAAAAAGAAACAAAAAACGCAGCTTAAGCTGCGTTTTTAAATGTTCAAAACCCTTTGGTACAGGTTATAACCTACAAGTACTTGATACTAATAAGCATCAGTATGTATACGCTGTACCAACCATGGTTATGCAATTAGGACACCCCGCAACAGCATAATCACCAAAACCAGAGCCTCCTGTTCCAAGTTGTTGATGCTGCACAATCACTATTTTAGCACCGAGCCTTGCGGCTTTATTTCTTAAATCATTGCGACATTGGATGATATTGGTTGAAGGAGATCGCGCGTTCATCCCAAAATCACATGAAATATCACCTACTGCAATAAACTGTTTAGAGTTAGAATTTGGCAACTGTGTCAGTAACTGCACATCTCTACCAGCTTGAGATAACTCAAGATTTGCACAGCCAATTAATACAGAAATAAGAATTAATAATAGAATTTTCAACACAATGGGTTCCTTTCATTGTTTTTAGTCTTCGTTTTAAAACGATGTTAACGCCCCTAAGCAGAGGCAAATTTGTTTTTGGCGCGAAGCGCGTTAAATTTGTCCTGCCAGTTCGCTGGCGAACTGGCTTGGTTTGTTATGGCTTAATGTGGCGACTAATCAATAGAGGGATTCCCTTTTTAATCCAAAAATCTGGATTAATACCTCCTCCAGACATTCCACCATGATTAAATCGCTTAACACCAAAATTATTTTTATACGAAATAGAGTGCCCCGTGCAAAGCTCATACTCTATTTCTATTAACTTTTTCAAAGCTTCCGAGGTTTCTGGCATAGGCACGCTTTCAAACTTGGACTTTAACTCTCGCCACAACCAAGGATCGCCCCTAAGCCCCCATTGAATTGGTTCTTCTTCAAAAATTTCAGAGATATTCATAATTTAAAAGAGCCATAACATTTTAATCATGCACGTGCTCATTTTTACAGTTCTAAAACCATTCAAAAATGACAAATAAAGCCATTTAAAACAGTGACTTAGCAGTATTTTCTTGTGCAATTATTATGTAAAAACGAGCGCGCAAAATAATTTAAAAATAACGGGGTCTCGTTATTTCGCTTGTTGTTTTTGTAAGTGTATGAATTTAAAGTATTTTCAATTTATTAACTAGGCGAAAGCGAGCCTTATTTTCAGATTTTTCGAGCCAATCCCTAGTTATTTATCTAAATTCTGAAAATACACTGTCTGTGAATACAGTTATTTTACTGCGGATGTTTTAACGTCATTCACTGTCAATACCGCCATGGTGAATTGAGCGACATTGGGTTTTGTTATTGTTCTCAATCCCCCGTATTCTTAGGCCTATTTTTTTATGAGCGCCTTTCTCTTGTTACGTTATTGGTTGTTTTTTATCCTAAGTGGTTTGTCAGTCACCCTGTTTGCACAGGGGAAGGAACCATCGACGCTGAATGATAGTGAATTACCCACAATAGCAACTAATGGGGATGCGCCAGTGACGCTTGACCCACCCTCTTATTTTTATTTTCAGCAAGACTACGGCAGCGAATCGCAATTTGGTCCTTTGAATGTTTGGTTTAATGTGGGCTTAGTTGTACCAGGCAGGTTGGGAACGCAGCCGCAACTGGATGAAATTAATTACGCACAAGGTTGGCAACAAGTCCGCAGCAGCTTGAGCCATCAATCCGATGTGATTGATGAGTCCGGTGGCACTCAAGCGTCATTAGAGAAAGAGTTCATTCCTTTTGCTCACCCGTCCGGTGCGTGGCTGCCCAATTACTTTTTACATTTATTGGGCGAAGGTATGCTGTCGCGTAAATTGCAGGAGTACTACTTAAGTCAACCTAATAGCACGCCTATGCAGGCGAAAATTAAAGCCATTTTGACCTTGGTCGCAGCACAAACCACCAACGAGGTGGTTGAGTATGAGCTACCTTGGGATCAACGCCTCGACCCTTTGGCGGATTTCTATTTTAATCTGGCAGGCATCATTGCCTTTTCATTTGATGAGGTGGCACAACTGCTCAGTAATGACCACCTTGATTACTATTACTGGCCGGGCCAACCCGTTATTGATGTGCAAGATGGCGCGCTGTTTAACCAAGGTGAGCAGTATTACTTTCGAAGTGCGCTGGGGTTCGATACTCGCCTTAAACTGGCCATAATTAGCGGTATGCCTGCCACGGGTGGCGGTGTTTCCTATCCTCTGAATGATACAGACCACCTTAGCGTGATGTTCGCCACCGATGTGGTCGTCAGCCCACCACACGAGAGGGTGGATCAATTAGAGCGTAAAACCAATTTCACCGCCCGTGAGATCGCGGAGCTTTATAACCGCTCATTGAATGTGTACTGGGATAGAAAGGGCTCTCTCATGGGGGCACTGGCCGTCAGCTACGCCCCCTTCTATCAAGTGAGCTTAAATCTTTATCCGCAGACCTACCCTAATTTGAATATTGGCGGGTTCAACCTAGGTGATCTGGGTATTGGTGGGTATGTTATTGCTTCGCAAGGTGGGGCAAATAGCGTAGGCATTACCTTTAGTTTTAGCCCTGTGATGCTGGGGTTACGTCGCTAGACCTGTCAAATACGGCTCTTCATAACTTCAAAATATATAAGAAAGATTCAGATTCCCCTTCCTTCTTCAAAGCCTTGTCTATACTTAACCATAAGATGGAGGGGGAAGTTATGTGGTTATCGGTAGAAAAATGGATCGCCCGCTACCATGCCTATCAGGCAAGGTCTCATTATAAGCGTCAACGCTATGCACTGTGTCTGCATTACCTAGAAGCACTCCGTCATTGGGATAATCAATTTTTGCATAATCCCATGTACGCCGGTTACATGGCCATTTGTCATTACCAGCTTAAACACTGGGATAACATCACGAACGAAGTCGAAAGCGCTTTATTTTCATTACGCCGTTACACCGATGACGATAAAGAAGCACTCATTTTGTGGCAGGACTTAAAAAGCCATCTAGCGGATTTACGTTACATACAACCCAATAACCTAGGCTTGAAAAAAGCCGGTGGTTTGTAGGCACACCAATCCATTAAGCCGAGCAAAAAAACCTAAAGTCTATTTTCATAACAGACTTTAGGTTTTTTTATGTTTCACATTTTCTTGCTAACGAATTACCCGCGCATTACCGGCCAACGATCCCTGAGTACGCCATGCTCGAACACTAAGATATCACCAAACTGCAAGAATACGGCCTCAGACTGTGTCGGCCTTAAAAAGATATAATCATCTTGTTTTAATTGCACGCGAGTCGAGCCGTTGTACATTTCTTGGTTACTTGAACGGCCATACACGGGGTTCAGTGTGAGCCCTTTGGGCGAAACAGGGTTGGCTTTCCAATAACCGCCATAGGCAAAAAAGGTTTTCTGCCAGTTTTGATTCCACATGGCCATTATTTTGCCCAAGCCCGTCACACCCGGTATTTGGGTTTCATCCAATACTTTTAATACAGGGCTGGCAATAAAGGCGGCGGCTTGATGGTCTGCTAAGGTGGGTAGATCAAAG
>JBNMQC010000252.1:0-3526 GCA_051277445.1 Bermanella sp.
TTGTCGCAGCGGTAACCGTGCAGGTAAGGCGGTGAACACCCTTAAGTCATTGGGGTACACCAATGTCACCAATATTGGTGGCCTAGATGACGCCAGAGCCTTACAGGTGCAATAAGCCCCCCAAACGCCTTGCATACAAAAACGCCCACTTGATGTGGGCGTTGTTGTTTAAAGCTTAATCGTCTAGATCGTCATTGCTGTCGAAGTCATCATCGTCACCGGCGACGTAGCTGGTGAACAGGTTGAAGCTCTTGCCTTTACGGATCAGGGCTTCGCGATAACTTACCCAAGCCTTTTCAATTTCACTCTCTGCCGGTACTTCACCGCGACACACAGCGATAAAGCGTTGCTGAGATTCATCCAACGGCTCTTGCTTGTTTTGCTCCAGGGCATACAAGGTGGCACCGCAGAGTTCTAACGCTTCTGCTTGTACACGAGTGAAATCCCCAGACTGCTTAAAGCCGTATGGGAAGTTCGCATCGTCAAAGTAGCGTTTCGCTGATTTAAATGAACCGTATTGTTCCATACTCTCCTGACCTGACAATTTTAGTTGACGCGATTATGTCTATGCTCTAAAAAGCGGTAAAACAAAATGATTTTACCTTCACCATAAAAAATTTTTAGGGGCCACATTGGACACGGATTTACTTAAGACGTTTATTGAGGTGTGTAATACACGTCATTTCGGCAAAGCCGCTGAAAACCTATATGTCACCCAAGCCGCCGTCAGCTCTCGTATTCGCCAACTTGAGTCCCGTTTAGGTGTAGAGCTATTTAGCCGTTTACGCAACAATCTTAAGCTCACCGCCGCCGGAGAACGCTTGCTTCCCCACGCTGAAGCCGTGCTCACCACTTGGCAGCGCGCCTTTCAGGAAGTGGCCATTCACCACCAGCAATCCATTCAGCTTGCGTTAGGTGGCAGCCCTAATGTTTGGGACTTAATGTTACAAAATAGTTTATATGAGTTAAAACTTTCAAATCCTGAGATTGCCATTCGTGCCGAGGTGCTCAGCCACTCCATCGTGGCTCGCCAATTATTAGAGCGTAGTTTGGATTTAGCTCTGGTGTTTGACTCACCTAAGGTCGAAGAATTAAAAGCCGTTAAGATTCTGCAGCTGCCTTTAGAACTGGTGGCCACCAAGGCGAACATGACGTCGGATTCCTTGCATGAGCTGGGCTATATTATGTTGGACTGGGGCACGTTATTTGGCATTCAACATGCTAAAAAATGCAGCCATTTACCCACGCCCAGTTTGCACACTAATTTAGCCCGTGTGGCATTGGACTTCATGCTGCAAGCAGGCGGTGCGGCGTATCTGCCGTCTACGCTGGCTCTGCCTTATATTGAACAAGGCACCTTGTTTAAAGTGGGTGACGCACCGGAAATGAATCGAGATGTGTTTGCTTGCTACCACAAAGATAACGATAAGACAGATTTAATCGAAAGTGTGATTGATCTGTTTAAAAAGACAGGCTCGCAGATTGCGCCGAGCCTGTTACCTGAGTAACCAAGGTTACTCTTGGTCCTGGTATTGCTCATAATACTGTTCCTGCACTGGCTCTTCGTTTTCGCCAGTGTCGTGCCCCAGACTGGCGAGGCACTCTTTCATGTAACTGGCCATCTGCGCTGACTCAGTACCGTCCATTTCGGCCCATTCGGTGCAGCGTTGCTGATCGGTTATTTCTATTTCTTGGTCTTCACCGTCTTCTGCCCATGTTAGTAGGGTGCAAAACATTGTCAGTAGTAAAAGCAGCGCCTTCATTTGAGTTTCCTGAGTCTTTGAAATTAGGTTGAATAAAATAAGAGCATTAAAGAAGCCTATACTTGAAAAAGCGAACGAATATTATTTATCGACAGCACAAACCATTATGGCGATGACTGCGCTATGATGAGGCCAAAGGGGCGCCGATTCATGATCAAATATTTCGAAAATCTAGCCAAAGCCATGTTTGGCATGAAGTTTCACGAACTGGGCGACCAAGAGCAACGTGTGATCGAGAGCATTGCGAATAAAGAGCCTTTGCCTGAAAACATCAACATTGCTTTCCATGAAAACCTTAGTATTGGGCAAAAATTAGCCGACAAGGTGGCCAGCTTTGGCGGCTCATGGACGTTTATCATCCTGTTTGCGGTGGTCATTCTGTGTTGGATGTCAATTAACTCCTGGTTAATACTCGCAGACCAAGCATTTGACCCCTATCCTTATATACTATTAAATTTAGCCCTGTCGGCTTTGGCGGCTTTGCAAGCGCCTATCATCATGATGTCGCAAAACAGGCAGGCGGCAAAAGATCGATTTGAGATCTCCGCCAACTACGAAGTCAGCTTAAAAACCGACATTGAAATCACTCGCCTTCATCAAAAACTTGATGAACTTGCAGAGATTATGAAATCTCACGCTCAAAAAACAGACACATAATTGGCCTGTGTTAATTAGGGAAACGTGAAATGGCACACACATTTGAAGCATTAAAATTATTTATCCTATGGGTAAATAAGTTTTGCTGTCTTTTTGCATTTCACTTCCTACACTGCCGCCTATCTTTACTGGGCCTCAACCTATTCTTAGGCTCAGTCTTCCAATACAAAACCCCCATAAGGAAATTATGATGCGTATAGCGATTCTGTCTCGCGGCCCTAATTTATATTCTACTCGCCGCTTAGTTGAGGCAGGTGAGGCACTTGGTCATGAAGTGGATGTCATCGACACTCTTCACTGCTACATGGATATTACAAGTAGCAAACCCGCTGTACGCTATAACGGTGCTGAACTGCCTAAATACGATGCAGTGATTCCACGTATTGGCGCATCGGTGACCTTTTACGGCACCTCGGTTGTGCGTCAATTTGAAATGATGGGCACCTACTCTATTAACGAATCGGTGGCCATTAGCCGTTCACGTGACAAATTGCGTTCATTACAATTGTTATCACGCAAAGGCATTGGTTTGCCGCGCACCGGTTTTGCGAGCAAGCCTGATAAGGTAGACGATTTAATTAAAAACGTGGGCGGCGCACCGGTTGTTATTAAATTACTAGAAGGCACACAAGGCATTGGCGTGGTATTGGCTGAAACCAAAAAAGCCGCTGAAAGTATTATCGAAGCGTTCATGGGGTTAAAAGCCAACATCCTAGTGCAAGAGTTCATTAAAGAAGCGGGCGGTGCCGATATCCGCTGTTTAGTAGTAGGTGATAAAGTGGTTGCGGCCATGAAGCGTCAAGGCGCGGAAGGCGAATTTCGTTCAAACTTACACCGCGGCGGCAGCGCCGAAGTGGTTAAATTAAGCCCTGCAGAGCGTAAAACTGCGACCAATGCCGCTAAGGCAATGGGCTTAAACATGTGCGGTGTGGATATTCTGCGCTCTAACAATGGCCCAGTTGTGATGGAAGTGAACTCCTCACCTGGTCTTGAAGGCATCGAGAACGCTACCGGTAAAGATGTGGCTAAACTGATTATTCAGTTAATTGAAAAAGATGCTAAACCAAACAGTACTCGTACAAAAGGAAAAGGTTAATGGAATCACT
>JBNMQC010000253.1:0-3526 GCA_051277445.1 Bermanella sp.
AAAAGAATGCCTAAAAGTATGGGCGGTAATGCGTTTAGTGATAGTCGCTTTCTGAACTGCTTTTTTTAATGCCTTTCTAAATGTTGTTGGATCAATGTGGTGTCGACACAGATACCCATTAATTGGGTGTGACACACAGTGAATCGAAGGAAAAAGAAATTGCCAATGTAATTGTTTGGCGCTTGTTCCAAACTTTTTGAGTAAGCTAGGAGGTAAAGAAGCCATCCCTAATCCCTGAGATAAATCGTGAGCATGAGTCTCTTGCACGTGGCACATTTGCTGCTGTATGGGATCAATGGCTATTTTAGGTAAAATACAAACCCTATCTTTTTTACCTTCACGCTTAAGGCTTCATTTAATCTAAGACCCGCGCCATGCAATAATTGATCTTCTCTCCAGTGTCATAAATTTGTTGTTAATAACTTTGATTCAATATGCTTCCTAATTGTGAATAGGCATTTTAGTATGCGAGAAAGTCTTTTCAAAATAGCTAGCTTGAGCATTTATCAAACGTTAGAAATAATGAAAAAGTTAAAAGTAGAATTGAGAACTTTGGTTCCGGTATAAGTAAAATAGGCATTTTCTTAATAATTATTTACTTGTTATTTTATTTGATTATCTACCTAAAAATTCTTGATTACGTGTCCTATAGTTAAATGGTACTTAACAAGCTAAGTCATCGGGAAACCACTCACTGGCAGCGGCAAAGCGTTCGTGTTTTCCGCTGCTTGGGACGTTAGCTTATTTAGTTATCAAAATAGGAGATAGATACATGATAAAAAAATTATTTTGTATGGCAATTACATCTGCATTTATATGCGGCATATTTTCCACTGCTTTTGCAGCAGGTGGCGGTGATGTAGTAACCAGTGACCCGAGCAAGCACTTTGATCTAAAAGGTAAATCACCTTCGAAATTCACTATTGAATTGCAAAACGGGCTTCGTAAAAGCCTGCCATTTGAAGACAAACGTGATTTTGAAGAAGCGAAAAGAGGTTTTATTGCAGCACCAGATTACAAGCACATTATGGCCGAAGCCGGCAACGTAGCATGGGACATGGGTAGCTACGAATTTTTACTCAAAGAAGGCCAGATCTTCGACAGTATCAACCCTTCTCTACAGCGTCAGGCTATTCTCAACATGGCCTATGGATTATATGAAGTGTTACCTGGAAAAATCTATCAGGTGCGTGGTTACGATCTGGCTAATATCAGTTTTATCAAAAGTGATACCGGGTGGATTGTCTTTGACCCTCTAACGGCTAAAGAAACTGCCGCTGCCGCACTCAAGTTCATCAATCAACAACTTGGTGAACGGCCCGTGGTGGCTGTTGTTTACTCTCACTCGCACGCAGACCACTTTGGCGGCGTTCGTGGTGTTGTCGATGAAGCCGATGTTAAAAGCGGAAAGGTAAAAATCATCGCACCTGAAGGTTTTATGCACCACGCAATTGCCGAGAACGTAATGGCCGGTAATGCAATGACACGACGCATGTTCTTTCAATACGGTGTGTTGCTGCCACGCAGTCCGTTTGGTCATGTTGACCAATCAATTGGCAAGAACACCGCAGCCGGTAACTTGGGCCTGATTGAACCTAATACCATCATTAAAAAAGACTTCGAGGAAATGACTGTTGATGGTGTCAGAATGGTATTCCAGAACACACCTGGTACCGAGGCACCTGCCGAAATGAATACTTGGTTTCCTGATATGAAAGCTTTCTGGGCAGCGGAGAATATCACTGGCACAATTCACAATATTTACACCCTACGTGGCGCACTTGTGCGTGACGCACTTGAGTGGTCCAAGCAAATCAACATTGCGCTTTATAAGTTTGGTCAGGATGCAGAGGTGATGTTCGCATCACACAGTTGGCCGCGCTGGGGAAATGAACGTATTCAGGAGGTGATGCGCACCCAACGTGATACTTATGCACATCTGAACAACCAGGTTCTGCATTTGGCTAACCAGGGTGTGACTATTAACCAAGTTCACAATGTCTACAAGTTGCCCGACAGCCTACGTAATCAGTGGTCAGCACACAGCTACCACGGCTCAGAAGAGCACAATAGCCGTGCTGTTATTAATCGTTATCTTGGATATTGGGATGCCAACCCCGCTACTTTGACTCCCTTGTCACCTGAAGATTCAGCGCCGCTGTATGTTGAAATGATGGGTGGTGCCAAGAAAATTATGAATAAAGGTAAAGAACTCTACGATCAGGGCAAGTATTTACACGCCACTGAGATTCTAAACAAGCTAGTTTATGCCGATCCGAAAAACCAGGGCGCAAAAGACTTGTTGGCCGATGTATATGAACAGATCGGTTATCAGAAAGAAAGCCCGAGTGTTCGTAACAGTTTCCTTGCTGCAGCTTATGAGTTACGTCATGGAATGCCGAGCGGTGCATCACCCAAAGCGTCAGGACCTGATATGATTCGTGGCATGTCCACTGCACTATGGCTGGACTTTTTGGGTGTGCGTCTGGATACCAGCAAGGCTGAAGACAAGCATTTCATCATTAACTTTATTACCCCGGATAATGGTGAGAAATACCTGGTTGAATTGAGCAATTCTACACTTACCAATATTGAAGGTATTCAGTCACCAAAAGCCGATCTCACCATTACCATGAATCGCTCTGAGCTTAATGATGTGATGATGGGAAAAACAAGCTTTGATGACAAGATCAAGGAAGGTAAAGCGAAGTTAAAAGGAAACCGCAAGCCTTACGATGAACTGAAAAACATGCTGACAACTTTCACTATGGTATTTGAACTACTACCTGGCACCTTGCCAGATGCCGCAGCGGCACCTGCTAAAGTTAATCCGTTTAAACAAGATACACCTGCTGACTCATCAGGTGGCTGATGCATTCCCAAGCCTAGTGTTGCCAATTGTCGGCAGCTAACAAACGGTTCCAGCGGACGGAGAGAAGCCGCCGCTGCTGAACCAAGCATTACACTTTTCTCTAGTATGGAGTGCTAATGAGAATTTTTTTATTAATTTTAGGTTGGTCTTCTGTTATCGGGAGTTTCGGTGATGGAGCTCTTGGCTTATATGCACTTTGGATTAATTATTTAAACGAATGGTCTTTGTTAAATATTTCAATTAATGAGTTCCTAAAAGAGTATGTTCAATTTTTTTACTGGGTTAAGCAAGTTGCCTTTTACGTTTTACCTGAAGGTGTAGTTTTATGGTTGTTTAATTTGCCTGCATTATTATATTTTCCAATTAGGATAATCATGAGCATATTTATAGGTTGGTGGGCTCTGTCCAAGGCGGCACAACTCTCAAAACAAACAGTACAAAGTTAAAACGTAAAACAAGTCATTAAAACAGGACAAAAAGCCGTTTTTTTGCTCCTTCGTTGCTTATTTTAACCACCAATTTTAACATGGCCACCCATTCCAATTGGATAAATAATAAAGACTCAACTAGGCTTTAGTTACCTTTATCTCTAACAGGTAACCTAAGATGGCCAGACCAAGACAAACTATCGTTAGCTTAGACGATACGTCTTAC
>JBNMQC010000254.1:0-3509 GCA_051277445.1 Bermanella sp.
GAGTGATAAATGCAAGATAACGCGTCATGCTAAGTTCATTACGCCCACTTAACCAAGCACACCACCAGATTTAACATGTTCAAATACACCATTTTGGGCTCTACTGCCTGTTTTAGCGAAATGATAGTTTTCATGATGGCTAAACAGACGTATTGTGTTTGATTACCAAGGAGGTGGTGTTTGAAATCTGCAGCTGTATACCTAATGATCGGTATCATTAAGTTAGTGTCTTTTTTGCCTTTGCGTGCAGCCCATGGCTTAGGTTGGTTGATTGGCATGGTTATGTGGCATACCAGCAGCGGATCCGCCAAAGTGGTAATGCGCAACCTTGAATTATGTTTCCCTGAAAAAGACTCAGCCCAACGCAAGCGCTTGGCAAAAAGAGTTTAATAGCCTTGGGGAAAACCTATGCCGAATCCGGTGTGTCATGGATGTGGCCAATTCCTATGGTAAATAAACTGATCACACAGGTCGAAGGCCTAGAGCATTTAGAAAAAGCCCTTGCGGATAAAAACGGCATTATTTTAATCGCGCCGCACTTGGGAAACTGGGAGTTGTTAAATCACTTTTTCCGTCAATATTTATTTATGACGGTGATGTACAAGGCACCAAAAATTAAAGCCTTAGATGATTTTATTATCAGTTCGCGCAAACGGGTGGATGTGGGCTTAGTGCCAGCTAATAAAGACGGTGTTTTGGCATTATTTAAATTACTGGACGACAAGGGGGTGATTGCTGTTTTACCTGACCAAGAGCCCAGTTTAAAAAGCGGTGTGTTTGCCCCGTTTTTTGGCCAGCAAGCGTAAACGGGTAAATTAATTGGCGAGTTAGCACGTAAAACCCCCGCTTATTTATTGTGTTGTTATGCTAAACGCTTAGAGAACGGCCATTATGGCGTGGTGTTAAAACCAGCCAGTGAAGCGATTCGCAGTGAAGATTTGCAAGTTTCGGCCGCCGCTTTAAATAAAGACATTGAAGAATGTATTTTGGATTGCCCCGAGCAATATCAGTGGGTGTACAAGCGTTTTCGTAAGCAACCAGAAGGTATGCCTAAGCTGTATCAAAAACTGTCATTAACCTGAATAACACTTTTTCAACACGTGTGAAAACCTAGCTCGATTAAACCGACATCACGTCGGTTTTTTTATGATTTTTATATTTCCCCTAGATTTGCCTGATACTTGCTTGGTTGCTAACTTCCGGTGAGTTTGTTGTAATGTCAGTTCTTCCAACGCTTAGCGTATGCTTTTTTAGTTCTTTTCTTTTTTTTGTCTGTCTTTTAGTAACGCGCTAACCTAATTTTAAGGTGAGAATGGTTTACTAATGAATGCCTACTCAAATATGTTTGCAAGACCAAATGAAATGAATAATGCATCGGGCGATATACGCTCGGTAGGGTTTGAGCTTGAATTTTCTGGTATTGCACTGCGTCATACGGTTAAGGTCGTGTGTGACAGTTTAGGTGGTACAGCAGCAGGTGACATTGTGGCCGAGGTTAAAGTCAAATCCGATTTAGGGGATTTTAACGTTGAGGTGGACTGGGATTTTCTTAAGCGCACCGCGGCCCATGCTGAGTTAGGGGACTCCTCTACTGAATGGTTAAAACAACTCTCTGAGGCGGCAGCCTTACTGGTGCCTATTGAGGTGGTATGTCCGCCTATTGCGATTGATAACATTCAGCAGTTAGATTCACTGGTACATGGCTTAAGAAAGGCTGGCGCTATGGGCACGGAGGAGTCGTTAATCGCCGCATATGGCGTTCATATTAATACTGAATTACCCGCTCTGGATGCTAAAACGATCAGCCGATATCTACGTGCATTTGTTTTACTGCAGTGGTGGTTGGTCGAAGCGAACCATGTGGATATCGCAAGGCGGGCGAGCCCTTACGTTAATTTATTTGATGAAAGCTACATTCATTTATTACTCAGTCGTGAATACACCAGCACCGACGAGCTAATAGATGATTATTTACAACATAACCCGACTCGCAACCGAGCGTTAGATATGTTGCCGCTATTTGCTTATCTCGATGAGACAAGGGTTCGATCCCATGTGGATGACCCTAAAATAAAAGCTCGGCCCACGTTTCATTACCGTTTGCCTAATTGCTCTATTGATGACCCAAACTGGAGCTTGGCACACTCATGGAATCTATGGTGTGAAGTTGAGCGTTTAGCCAATGATGAGGCTTCACTTGATACATTGGGGAAAGAATTTCATGCGCTGGCCCGACCTGTGTTGGGCGTCAGTCGAACTCACTGGGTAGAAAGGGTAACGCAATGGATCAACGACCACGCATAGGTGTCACAGGTAATCATCGCCGTTGGGCACCGGCTTGGTGGTTTACGGCGTTGGCTTTACGTTTATGCGGGGCTGTGCCCATTCGATTAACCATTAAACACCCTTGGCAGGGTGAATTGCCCGATGCGCTTGTCATTGGTGGTGGCAACGATATTAGCCCAGAGCATTACAATGCTCAGGTGGATGCCAAGGTTAAACTTGATCCTCAGCGCGATGCATTAGAAATTGAATGGATTCAGTGTGCGTTAAAAAATACGATCCCCATGGTGGGGATTTGCCGCGGTGCCCAGCTAATCAATGTATTGTTAGGCGGCAACCTGTATCACGATATTCGTCACATGCGACGTCTTACTTATAATCGTCCGGGATTGCTGCCCACCAAACAGGTGTGGTTAGAACCAGATTCAGACTTAGCGCACATTACCGGCAAAACCAAATTACGTGTGAACAGTCTGCATCATCAAGCGGTAAACATTCCGGGTGATAAATTACGCTGTGTGGCCCGTGATTTGGATAATATTACCCAAGCGGTGGAATCGAGTATTCACTGTCCTGTAATTGGTGTGCAGTGGCACCCTGAATATTTATGGTACTTACCATCGCAGTTGTCGATTTTTCGCTGGTTAGTGAGAAATACCAAACCCGAAGCGCGCCGAAATCACTGTAAATAATCATTCTAATGAGGGCTTACAGTGATTCTACTTATTTTTTTTGTATTAAATTAAGCGTTAGCCCCAAATATCTTTGTTTTTACGGTTTTCATCTTGCCTCCCAGAGGGCGCTTTTTTTGTGCCCTCTGATTTTGGTTTGCTGTGAACCCTTGGGGTTTTAGGTTGAGGCGGTTTGCTTTTACGCACAAAGTTTAGCACTGAAACCGGCACCACCTTGCGTGCCACGAATCCTTCGATTTCTTTACGTTCAATAATGTGATTTAAGCGGCTTTCAATGGCACATAGGTTTTTAAAATCCCCCATGGCCACAAATGAAATGGCTTCACCTTTTGCCCCCGCGCGACCGGTCCGCCCGATGCGGTGAATGTATTCCTCCGGTTTGAACGGTAAATCGTAATTCACAACGCGACTAAGTTCGCCAATATCTATGCCCCGTGCCGCCACGCCAGTGGCCACTAAATATTTAAGTTTGCCACTTTTAAAGTCCGCTAATATTTTTTCACGCATGGCTTGGCTTTTGTCTCCATGGATAGC
>JBNMQC010000255.1:0-3480 GCA_051277445.1 Bermanella sp.
AACCTTGGACACATTATAAACAAAAAACCCCGCGAATGCAGGGTTTGGTGGACGATGTAAGTCATCGCCGGACATGTAATTGGTGGAGCCTAACGGGATCGAACCGATGACCTCAACACTGCCAGTGAGATTTTAGGGCATCCCACCATGCACAAGCATGAACAAGGAAGCACAAATAAACGTAATTTTATTCAATAAAATCAAACTGTTAAATAAAAACAACTTGGTCACCTAAAAACACTCTCGTTCATGGCTGTGCAATACATTTGGACTTAATGTGGACTTAAGTTTAGAATCACTCCAAAGCAAGGAGGCCTAAACAACATGCAAGCAAAACTATCTAAAACCTTCATTAACGGGATCGAACCGCAGACCAAACCCTTTGAAGTTGTTGATACAGAAATCAAAGGATTTCTGTTGCGAGTCCAACCCACTGGCCGCATGACTAGTTACTTTTCTTATCGTACTGCCACCGGCAAACGTCAACGCATTAAAATTGGCACTCTAGGGCCTAGCCATACCATTGCCCAAGCCAGAGATTCAGCCAAGTTCTATGCCTCCGATGTTGGTAAAGGTATCGACCCTCATGGCGAAAAACAAAACGCTAAGATTGAAGCCAAAGATACAGAGCAAAACACTCTTAGCAATTTTGTCACATTCCAGTACCAACCTTGGGCAATCGCAAACTTGAAAAGTGGCCAAAGTTCAGTTGATCGAGTTAATACTAGTTTTCCAAAATTCTTAGACCAACCACTAACAAACGTTACCATTCAGAAGGTAGAGCGTTGGCGCACAGACAAGCTTAAATCTGGCAGCAAACCATCTACAGTTAACCGTATTGTTAACTCCCTGCGCGCCGTATTAACTAAAGCTGTTGCATGGGAATATTTAGAAGCCCACCCACTGGCTAAGCTTAAAGCACTAAAGGAAGACACATCACCCAACATCCGGTACTTATCAGAGGACGAGGATTGCCGCCTATTAGAAACACTAATGAAAAGAGACCAAGAATTTAAAGACGCCCGCTCTCGTGGCAACCAGCATCGTCAAGAACGCGGTTACGGCCTAATGGCGGACCTACAGGCCCATACATACGCTGATCGCATGACTCCCCTTGTGCTATTGTCCCTAAAGACAGGAATGCGCCGTGGCGAGCTTTTCGACCTTCAATGGCACAGCGTCAACCTAGACCAAAAAAACATCACTGTAGAAGCCGCTACGGCCAAGTCTAACAAGACGAGGCATATACCTTTAAGCCTGACGGCACTAGGAGCATTGAAAGCATGGAAAGCTCAAGCACCAACTACTGTTGGCCGTGTTTTTCCATCCGATGACGGTGGCAGGCTTGATAATGTTCGAAAGTCTTGGGCAACCATCTTGGAATCGGCTGGTATCAGTTCATTTCGTTGGCATGACATGCGCCACGACTTTGCCTCTAAATTGGTTATGAAAGGCGTACCACTCAATACCGTGCGCGAACTGTGCGGCCACTCAAAATTAGATACAACATTGCGCTATGCTCACTTGGCCCCCGGCCACAAAGCTGACGCCATCGATTTATTAGGATAAGGAAAACCTGTGAATACCTACCAACCCCCTTGTTATACCATTGAAGATACCTGCTCCATGCTCGCAATCACAAAAACCGAATTCAAGCATGCTGTTCAAATGGAACAAATAAAGCCAGTTTTATACATTGCTGGTAAGCAAATGTTGATTTTCACCCCAGAAACTAGGCATGAGTGGGTAGGACACGCCGTTGTAAAATACCGTGGCCATTACTCAACACACAAAAACGTGATTACAGCTCTCCTAGACGGGGAAGAGCGCAACATAGGACAAGGGTGGGGGCGTATTCTCGATCAAGCTGGAATAGAGCAGGTTGCCCATCAGTATCCATTTAAAACACCTCAACCCTTTGGCACTCTTGTTGGCTGGCAGATCATAAACGGAAGCACTGCACAGCTTTGTCAAAAATCAGCGACTCCCTTGCCAAACGAAGGCGAGACGATGGGAAGTGCCTTTAAGCCGCTTTTGAACCAATTAAACACACTTTTGGCAAACAAAAAAACATCTCAAAAAACAACCGACCAAAAATTAACTGTGTCATACCCGAAACCAGAATATACGCTTAACTTTAATGTTAACTCCAGCGTTACACCATCGGCGGTGAGAATACCTAAGTCAGAAATTGAAGCCTTTAAGCGTTCGATTGCCCTCGCCTCCAAAGAGTTGCCTCTGTTAGGTGCACAATCGAAGACTAGCACCCGATCTAGTCAATTACACGAGCTAGTATCCCGTATTTTAAAAACTGATCCCAAACTATCCGCTAAGCGAATATGGCAAGTTTTGGTGGAGGAAAGCGTTAAGGATGAGCCGTTATTTGATACTGATCACATACTTCAAGTCATTGATGCAAACGGACTAACTTGGGAAAGCCGAGATGGTAATGTACAGAACCACAAGTGGGTATCATTCCCATCTTTAGTATCTAGAGTACGAGAAAACAAAGTATAGCTTGGGCCAAAGCATCTTGTTTTGAATTTTGCGCAAAGGTCTCTTATTAGGTGCTAGGCCAGGCTGCGCCACGGAATACTGCAGATATTGTAAACAACACAAACATAAGCAACAGCCAGGCCGCTTGGAAAATACCTTCTAAAAGATGCAGTTCACTCATGCGCTCTATCGTGATATTGGCATTAATAGCTTGCGCAATGTCGCGCCCACCTAAAAGCGAGTAGCTAAGATTATACGGCTTGCCACTTTCAAGGTAAACGCGATCACCTCTGAACCACACATTGACACCCCCCGTAGCAATGCTGGTACGGGAGTATGAGACCGTCCAATTGTGCTGATTTATACTGCCTAAATAAGACATTACCTGTTCGCCAAGGCCGTCAACAATGGTGATATCAACCAGTTCTGGCATATGTGCCCTAATACTCTTGGTGAACTGATCGTAAGTGTCACTGACAGTATCTAAATCTTGCTCTGCGTTAAGGACCAATTTGAGAGTATAGTAACCCGCAAAAGTGGGAGTAAAGTGCACAGCACCCTGATGGGCTTCATGGTGTAGAGGCACCGGTTCATTCACCGCAATTGCAGCCTCTTTACGCCAATCAAAATAGACAGGAAGCAGGAAATAGCCGCCAATTGCTAAGCATCCATAGATTGCAATCTTTTTAAAAATATTGGACATGCTCGTCATAAAAAAGCCGTTTTATCACATCAAGTTATCAACAGAAAGCTCTGGCCCCTTCAGCCACTGAACGGGTGGTTATAATTATTCTACCAGCGCAACGCAGACTAAAGGGATTTTTTTATATTAGACGCCTTTGTGTAAAGGTCTCTTGTTATATATGCGCTATCTTTCAGTCCGAGCAACTTGTGAACCGCTAAAATTTACCATTGCCTTAGTTGCTTCGTAATTGAGCAAACAGCTAATAAACACAGCAGGCGTGGCTAAAAGCGTTTATGCAT
>JBNMQC010000256.1:0-3469 GCA_051277445.1 Bermanella sp.
AAGACCTTAGAGGTTTAGGTAACTGGTGGACTCAGTATCAAGAAACTGATGAATATAAAGAAGTTGCCGCTAATCGACAGCCAGAAGAACGCCATACTAAAAAGCGTCGTCCACGTCGTACCAATCGTGGCACGCCGAATGATAGACAACGTTCTCGCAACCCTGAGTCCTAAGCGTTAGGAGATGGATAAATGGCATTGGCTTATATCGGTTTAGGGGCGAATCTTGACCAGCCCCAGCAGCAAATAGAGCAAGCCTTAATTGAGCTGGCTCGATTGCCTAATACTACTTTGATTTCGCATTCTTCGCTTTATCATAGCAAGCCCGTTGGCCCTCAAGATCAGCCTGATTATATCAATGCCGTTGCTCTCTTAGATACTCGACTAGAGCCTCTTGAGCTACTTGATGTATTACAAAAACTGGAACAAGATCACGGACGTCTTCGCAAGCGCCATTGGGGCGAGCGCACGCTGGATTTGGACATCATTTTAATGGGTAATAAAATCATTGAAAGTGAGCGTTTAACCGTTCCACACCCTTTTGCGCAGCAACGTAGTTTTGTATTGTTTCCTTTGTCTGAAATAAACCCTAATCTTATCTTCCCCGATGGCATAGCTTTAGAGCAATTGCTCACTGAGCTGGATAATGATTTAATCCGCATCCGCGATTGATCTTGGCAACAAGTTCGCACCCTTTATGAATTATTAACATCATTAGAATACCTGAGGCACAGCATGAATAATGTCAGTATCCGTACCCTTAATGAATGTAAGAATAAAGGCGAGAAATTCAGCGTATTGACCGCATACGACGCAACTTTCAGCCAACTTGCAAGCTCTGCAGGTATTGAAGTACTTTTAGTCGGCGACTCTTTAGGTATGGTTTGCCAAGGTAAAGACAGCACCTTGCCAGTCACCATGGCTGACATGGAATATCATACCCGCTGCGTCGCTCAAGGAAATAAAGGCTCGCTCATCATGGCTGACATGCCATTTATGAGTTACAGCACATTAGACCAAGGCCAAGCTAATGCTGCATTATTAATGCAAGCTGGCGCGAACATGGTAAAAGTTGAAGGGGATGATTGGTTAGTGCCCTTAGTTGAATGCTTAGCGCGTCAGGGAGTCCCTGTCTGCGCTCATTTAGGCTTAACCCCTCAAGCAGTCAACAAGCTAGGCGGTTATCGTGTTCAAGGGCGTGATGAGACAAAAGCTCAAGCCATGATTGAACATGCTAAAGCTCTTGCAGCCGCAGGCGCCGATTGTATTTTATTGGAATGTGTTCCAAGCAGTTTAGGCAAAGCCATTACAGAAGCCGTAAATGTTCCTGTTATTGGCATTGGCGCAGGTAGCAATACCGATGCTCAGGTGCTCGTGGTGTATGACATGCTGGGTCTTAATGCCGGTCATATCCCTAAGTTTGTGAAGAATTTTATGATCGAAGGTCGAACGCCTCAACAAGCCATTGCCGCGTATGGCGAAGAAGTGAAAGCCGGCAGCTTTCCGGGCATTGAACACGCGTTTTCTTAAACGCCGATGACTTGTATCATCCCCTGTATTCAAGATGAACAGTATACACAGCGAAGCTGTATTGACAGATAGACAGTATTTAACATAGGTTGTGGCATGAGTTTATTAACGGTTTCTACGGTCGCCGAATTACGTGAATATGTACAGCACGCAAAATTCAAAGGGTTAAGTGTCGGCTTTGTGCCTACCATGGGTAACTTACATGCAGGCCATATGCGCTTGGTTAGAAAGGCCAATAAGCAATGTGATATCGTCATTGCGAGTATTTTTGTTAATCCCTTACAGTTTAACAACCCCAGTGACTTAACAAACTACCCGCGCACATTAGAGCAAGATCAGGCTTTATTAGCAGACAATGGTTGCAACCTACTCTTCGCGCCTACAGTCGATGAGATGTATCCGGATGGCCAAGAAAGCCAATCCATTGTGGCCGTTCCCGATGTATCAATGGGATTATGCGGTGGAACTCGACCCGGTCATTTTAACGGTGTCGCAACCGTGGTCACTAAGTTATTCAACATGGTACAAGCGGATAAAGCTTTCTTTGGCGAAAAAGACTTTCAGCAATTAGCAGTTATACGTAAAATGGTTGCTGACCTGTGCTTTCCTATTACCATTGTCGGTATTAGCACAGAGCGAAATAATGATGGCTTGGCTCTAAGTTCACGTAATGGTTACTTGTCGGCCAATGAATTAGCATTAGCACCTGCTATCTTTAAAGCCTTGCAGGATGTGGCCAACGCCATTCAACAAGGTAATGATTTTGACTCGACTTTAGAGCAAACTCAGCAGAGATTAAATAAACAAGGCTTCAAAGTTGACTATTTAGCTCTGTGTCGTGAATCTGATTTAAAGCCAGCCACGACTGAAGATGACAAGCTTGTAGTACTTATTGCTGCCTTTTTGGGCAGTGCACGCCTTATTGATAATTTGCCATTTTCGTTGAATCAGACTAACGATTAAGGCATACTTTGCACCGCCTTCTATGAGGCTATAAATTAACCAGTGAAAACAGAGGCATTTTTTGCCTGCTGAGTCATTGAGACGTAACCGGATTAAAGGTTTTTTCTATGCAGTCCACAATGCTGAAAGCCAAGATACATCAGGCTCGAGTCACACAGGCCGTATTGAATTATGAAGGCTCTTGCGCGATCGACGGTAAGTTGTTAGCGTTGACAGGCATGCGCGAATTTGAACAAATTCAAATTTATAATATGGAAAATGGTGCTCGTTTCACCACATATGTTATTCGTGGCGAAGATGATTCAGGTATTATTTCTGTCAATGGCGCGGCTGCGCGCCTAGCTCAAGTGGGTGACCGCTTGATTATTTGTGCTTACGGCACTTATGACGAAAAAGAACTGGCTAACTTTAAACCTAAAATGGTTTATACCAACGCCGACAATACCGTTAGCCATACCAGCTTCGATATTCCTGTTCAAGTTGCTTAATCGATTCTAATTCTATCGAGCTAATTTGACGATTCATACGCCACATTTATTGTGGCGTTTTTGTTTCTGCTTTCTTAATAATCCCCTCGATCGCCAATTACATACTTTGCCCACTGTCCCAACTAAGCACAAACCCTTATACTTTAACGAATAATTATATTCGACTCATATAAGGATAGTTATGAGCACACCGCTGCAACGTCTAGACATTTGGCAACAATTACAACATCACTTCACCGACATCCACCAGCAACATATGGCGGATTGGTTCAAGCAAGATAGCCAGCGTTTTGACCGCTTCAATATAGAAGCCGCTGGCCTGACGTTAGATTATTCTAAAAACCGCATCACCTCTGAAACCATGGACCTGCTCACTCAGTTAGCCAAGAAGCGAGACCTGCCTGGTCAAATCAAAGCCCTGTTTGAAGGAGAGCTGGTTAACCGCAGTGAACATAGCCCAGCACTTCATACCGCACTGAGAAATTTCAG
>JBNMQC010000257.1:0-3419 GCA_051277445.1 Bermanella sp.
TTTAAACGGCACATCACATTGCTTGCACGTATTAACCAAGGACTCAAAGACACGATAATCACCAGGCCTAACACACCAAACCTCTTCCGGTTGCTCGGTAGTGATCGTATGCGCTAACGCTTCGGCCAAATCACCAAACTGAGCATCTTCCAAAAAGTGATACTGCAACGGCAAACCTTTTTCGCGCAGCTCTTCTGCAAAATGCCTCATCCCTGATAGAAAAAGTGCAATGCGCTGCTTGTGTGACCAAACATGTGTCGATTCTTGATTAACCTCAGCCATCCAGAAGCAATCATTTTCGATATCGACGTCATTAAAAATTAGAGAGTCACGATCAAGCTGATCTCCCAAGATAAGATAGAGTCTACGCATGTTTAATATCCGAACTGTTTTGGGTTGGTTTGTGGCGCCGACAACGCTCAGAGCAATACTTAACCTCATCCCAACAGCTTTGCCATTTTTTGCGCCAATTAAAAGGCTTATCACATACAAGGCAAATCTTACTGTCTAGATGTAATTTCTTATGGGCCATTGTCTGTATCGCCTAGGCATTACGCGTCTGCATGGTTGGTTTATGAAATCCACCCATTATATACGTTAGAATAAGGGTAGCTGATCAGTTTCAGTTTTTGTCTTCGCCATTCTTTTTTTGCTACCTTTCGCCTTACGCTTACGGCTGCCATGTTTTGCATTGAGGGCTTGCGCCTGCTCCCAGAATTCGGGGTGATGCTTTTTAAATGCGGTAAACTTTGCACGCGCTTCACGTAAAGCAGCAACATGCTCAACAATAGGTTGTGGGTAAGCTTCGCCAATAACACAGCCTTTTTGTTGCTGCATCGCCACAGGCATGGTCCAAGGTTCATGGATATAATCATCACTATACTCGGACAATTCTGGCACCCAGCGTTTAATAAACACACCTTTAGGGTCTTGGTCTTGTGATTGTTTTACGGGGTTATAAATACGCAGGGTATTGATACCCGTTGTTCCCGATTGCATTTGTATTTGACTGTAATGAATACCAGGCTCGTAATCGGTAAAACACTGCGCCAAATGCCAGGCAGGTCGCTGCCAATGCAGCCATAATTGGTAAGATGAAAAAGAGACCAGCATGGCGCGCATTCTAAAGTTTAACCAACCCGTATGTCGCAGGCACCGCATGCAAGCATCAATAAAGGGATAGCCGGTATTGCCTGACTTCCACGCTTCAAAATAGTCTTCGTTAAACTCATTTTCACGCAAACCATTAAAGACAGGCAACATATTGTATCCTTCAAACAGAGGCTCTGTTTCGAGCTTTTGCATGAAATGGCAATGCCAATGCAAGCGGCTATCAAAAGACCGTAAGGAACGCTTCCAGGAGGCTTCAAGCTCTGATTTTTTAGCCTGCTTACGCAATTTCTGTACAATTTCTCTTAACGACAGCGTACCAAAAGTAATGTGAGGACTCAGTCGAGAACAACTGCGAAAGGCGGTCAATGGCGACGACATATTAAAGGAATATTGTTTTCCGCGCTCATTAAGAAAACTCTTAAAACATTCCGCACCTCGGCTGCGGCCCCCTTCTTGTAAGTGCTTATTTTCATCACGTTCAAGCACAGGTAAATCCAACTCAGGCAGATCCAGTTCTGCCCGATCGTCATCAACGTGCAGTGATTCTATTTTTGTTAAACATGCCGGCGCAATGGATTTTTCGCGCAGCATGTATTTTTCCCAATAATACGACCAACGGTCACGATCGTTAAAACGCCTGAACACACCATAGGCTTCGGATTCATGCCATTTTATCTTATTTTTAATGCACCATATGGTGACATCTTTATCACGCTGGTAAGTCCATAAATTACCGCTTTCTTGATGCGAATAAAGTCCTACAATATTGAAGTGTGCTGCAAGCTTTTTTAATACAGAGATGACTGTATCGTGCTCTACCCATAACCCTTGCCCGAGATTTAGCAGTGCTTGGTTCAATTCAGTAAGGGAGTGGCCAATAAAACGCCAGTGACGCGCGGAGCTATCGGGTAACTGCCAATAGTCAGGTTCGACCACATATAACGGCAATACTTTGATGCCCTTATTTTGTAGAGAAGCGGCCGTGGTGAGGGGTTCGTGATCGTGAATTCTAAGATCACGTTTAAACCACACAATTACAATGGACTCTTTTAACAAGGACTCTGTTGGCAGCGGCTCTTTTGAAAGAGGGTCTGTTAGCGTAGATTTCATTATTTGATTATATAACTATTATATAAAACCATGTTGCGTATTTTATACGTATAACTTATATATTCTTTATTTCTAAAAAAGCAGCGACCTCATGAAACTAACACAAGAAGACATCTCTGCATTAGAAGACCATGAAAGAGTGTTTTTCATCAATTCACTTTCCGGATTCAAAAGCGCGAATCTCGTCGGCACGGTTAGTGCTGAGCATCATAGCAACTTAGCGATTGTCTCTTCTGTGGTGCATTTAGGCGCTAACCCCCCACTGCTAGCCATGGTCATGCGACCTGGCAGTGCCTTACGCGGCACACTGAAAAACATTCTCGAGACCGGCGTATATACACTCAATCATGTCAATATGGGTATTCATGAACAAGCGCACCAGACCTCTGCCCGTTATCCTGAAAATGTCTCCGAGTTCAATGAAGTGGGGTTGTCAGAACAATGGCAAGATAATTTCAGTGCTCCCTTTGTGCAAGAAAGTAACATCAAAATAGGAATGAAGTTTCGGGAGCGACACAGCTTAGACATTAATAATACCGAATTTATTATCGGTGAAGTTGTGAGTATCGAAGTACCCGACGAAGCCGTGGCCGAAGATGGTTTTATCTCACTCGAAAAAGCCGGCACGCTGGCAGTGAGTAGTCTGGACACTTATCATTCGACTCAAATATTAGCGAGCCTAAGCTACGCCAAACCGGATAAAAAAATAACGGTTTTAGAGCGTAATACCACAATTTCACACTCTATTTTTGATAATCGCGAAGCCACTAGTGAAGATCCTAAGCGCGTATTAGTGATTGCGGCCAATGGCGGTATCGGCCACGCTTATTGTGAGAATATTCTCGCAGACTACCCAGATGTTCAGTTAATTAGAATGGCACGGGATGTCGATAAACTGTTACCGCTGGACGGCGATGTTGTCGATATTGCAATGGATCTCAGTGACGACAGCAGTATCGATAGTTCCATTACTGCTTTAGCCGATTACGGTCAAATTGATTGGGTGTTTATTGCATCTGGGTGGCTGCATGACGAGACCACAAAACCAGAGAAAACGTACCGCAGTTTACAGCGTGAGCATTTATTACGATCCTACAATATAAACGCTGTGGGGCCTGCTTTATTCGTGAGTCGTTTTCTTACTGCCGCGGCCAAAAAACATCCAACTAAAATTGGTATTTTATCCGCAAGAGTGG
>JBNMQC010000258.1:0-3410 GCA_051277445.1 Bermanella sp.
TCTAGAGCATTTGGACGTGAGAGAAGGTTTCCTATGACTTCAGGCTTTAGCCACGTTCTTTTTTCTACAGAATAACCGGAATTTACTAGAGCTAATTTATTTATCGAGTTCTAGAAATTCCCAAATTTTTTCAGAGGTTGTTTTTTCGTGGGCGTATTTAGGATTCTCTAGCGGTGGCATACCATCCGGGTAATTCAAGTTATAAATACGTTGGGCATCCGCTGCTAGGTCGTTCATATTGATTTGCTGATAAGCATCAACCATCAGCAGTAAGGCGCGAGGAACAGCCGTGGTGTTTTGGTACTGTTCAATAATATGTTTAGCACGGTTTATCGCAGCAATGTATGCTTTTCGTTTCATGTAGTAATTGGCAACATTCAGGTCATATAACGCTAGGTTAGATTTAAGTGCAATGATGCGCTGTTTAGAATCTTCAGCATATTGGCTAGTGGGGAATCGTCTCAGGAGAGTCGCAAAATCATCGAGTGATTCAATGGCAGCACCGGGGTCACGCTGGGACTTATCAGTGGGTAAATAACGCTCTAAAAATCCAATGCCCCGGTTAAAATTAATTAAGCCTTTAAGGTAGTAAATGTAGTCAATGCTTTTATGGCGTGGGTGAATGCGGATAAAACGATTAGCAGTCGCTAGCGCAGACTCTGGCTCATCATTTTTATAATAGGCGTATGCTAAATCAATTTGAGCCTGTTGGGCGTACTGACCAAAAGGGTAACGTGACTCTAAGCTTTCATAAAGTTCGATGGCAGTTAGATAGTTCTCATCATCTAAAGAGGCTTTAGCTTCGGTGTAAAAATCAGCGGCAGACCAGTTTTCTTTTTCATCAGGCGCTTCGTTAGGTGTAACGAGGTCCATCGCAGCGCAAGCGCTCAGCATGGAAAATATTAATGCGAGCAAAATGAGTTTGATAGATGAGTGATTAAGTAGAGTCATGAGTTAAATAACAGGTTATGAGATATTAAACGGTTATAATGCCGCAGCACATCAATTATTACAATGTTATTGGCTTGAAAACTGAACAACAAATAGAATTAACCATCCCCTCTGAAATGGCCGGCCTTAGGCTCGACCAAGCATTAGCAGAGCTATGCTCCGAGTATTCCCGTAACCGATTAAAGAGTTGGGTAAAGAGCGGCAACATACTCATTAACAATGCTGTTCTTCGTCCGCGTGATAAGGTGAATGGCGGTGAGCAAGTGATTATTAATCCAATTGCTGACACCTCGTTAGAGGTTAAAGCAGAGCCGATTGATTTGAAAATTGTGTATGAAGAGGAGTCGATGTTGGTGGTCAATAAACCCGCCGGCCTTGTGGTGCATCCTGCGGCTGGTAACTGGCATGGTACTTTGCAAAACGCATTGCTACATCACGATCCAGGTTTAGAAGGTTTGCCACGGGCTGGTTTAGTTCACCGAATTGATAAAGAAACCAGTGGCTTGTTGATGGTTGCGCGCACCTTGACGGCGCATAAATTATTAGTTGATCAGTTGCAAGCTCGTGAATTTGAACGAGAATATTTAACCGTGGTTCGTGGCTATATGACGGCTGGCGGAACGGTGAATGCACCTTTGGCTCGTCACCCAACGGATCGAAAAAAGTATGCGGTAAAAATGGGTGGTAAAGAAGCCGTCACGCATTATAGAGTGAAAAAACGCTTTGCAAAGCATACGTTGCTAAGAGTCAACCTTGAAACGGGTCGCACACATCAGATTAGGGTTCATATGAGTCACATTAATCACCCCATTGTGGGTGATCAAGTGTACGGTGGGCGTTTTAAACCGTTGGCTAATGCGAGCGAACTGTTGAGTGATACCTTACGTGGGTTTAAACGCCAAGCGCTGCATGCGGCGAGGTTAGGGGTTATTCACCCCGTTACTGGCGAAGCTATTTCTTGGGAATGCGATATGCCAGCAGACATGGCTAATTTGGTTGATGTGTTGGCACAAGAGACGCCTGTTAAATAATAGTAGACTAATGGACTTTATTACCCCAGATTGGCCCGTTCCAGAGCGTGTTAAGGCGATATCGACTCGTCGACATGGAGGTATAAGTGAAGGGCCATACTCTAGTTTAAATTTAGCGAACCATGTGGGTGATGATGATCGCGTGGTGACGCAAAACAGGTCAACGCTTTTTCATAAGCTTCAACTGCCGGCTAAACCAGTTTGGCTGGAACAAGTTCATGGAACCCGAGTGATGGAGTTAGGGCAGCATGAAGCAACTCAGCTTATTCAAGCAGATGCTTCAATATCTAGAAATAGTGATTTTGTTTGTGCGGTTATGACGGCAGATTGCCTCCCTATTTTATTGTGTAAAGAGGATGGTTCGGCCGTTGCTGCCGTACATGCCGGTTGGCGTGGTTTAGTAGCGGGTATTGTAGAAAAAGCCGTAACGCAATTGGCTGAACCAGAAAAAATTATCGCTTGGTTAGGCCCGGCAATTGGTCCCAGTCATTTTGAAGTGGGCGCAGAGGTAAAAGAAGCCTTTGTGAATAAGAACAGTGTGATGCGTCAATGTTTTCAGCAAATTGATAGTCAGCATTACCTCGCTGATTTGTATGCGCTGGCAAGAATAGTGTTACTTAAATGTGGTGTAAAAAGAATTTATGGCGGTGAATATTGTACGTATAATCAAGCGGATCAGTTTTTTTCCTACCGGCGTGAGCCGATAACGGGCCGAATGGCTTCGTTAATTTGGCTTCAACCTTAACTTATTGCTCATGACTGTACTCACTTGGATTATTTTGTTTACCATACTCGGCGGCGCGCTAAGCGTGCTCGGTGCCTCATTGGTTCTTTTTTTACCTAAAAAGATTATCAGTAAAGCGTTGCCTTTTAGCGTAAGTTTCGCAACAGGTGCTTTGTTGAGCGTCTCCTTCGTTGGTTTAATTCCACATGCCTTAGAAGAAGTCGGGCATGAAAATTTTCACACCCTTTCAATCACTATTTTGGGTGGTTTGATGTTTTTCTTCGCATTGGAAAAAATGGTGTTGTGGCGACATTGTCATCATGATGATTGCGAAACGCATGTGGATGTTCATTCGCATAGCCATAAATCAGCGGGTAGCTTAATTCTCGTCGGCGATAGTGTGCACAATTTTGTCGATGGTGTGCTTATTGCCGCGGCATTTTTAACGGATGTTCATTTGGGTGTTGTGACTGCGTTAGCGGTAACCGCGCATGAAATTCCGCAAGAAGTAGGCGACTTTGCCATTTTATTGCAAAGTGGGTTTACGCGTAAAAAAGCTATTTTGTACAATGTTGTTTCTAGCTTCGCGACATTGGTGGGTGGCTTATTAGCCTATTTTTGGCTGGCAGATTTCCAACATATTTTGCCTTATGTCCTAGCATTCGCTGCGGCTAGCTTTATTTATATTGCCGTGGCTGATTTAA
>JBNMQC010000259.1:0-3377 GCA_051277445.1 Bermanella sp.
AAGTTTTAAATAATTTGTTTAGTAATGCACTTAAGTTTACTCACCAAGGTCGCATTGACCTTAGAGTTCAAGGCGTGCGTTTAGCCAACCATCAATACGATTTAAAGATTCATGTAAAAGATAGCGGCATTGGTATCGCTGAAAAGAAAATTGAACAAATCTTTTCTGCCTTCCAGCAAGCCGATAGCAGCACAAGCCGAAAATATGGTGGCACAGGTTTAGGGCTGACCATTAGCCAGCATTTGGCCAATGCCATGCAAGGCATCATTGAAGTAGAAAGTGAACTCGGAACTGGCAGCACCTTCTCACTTCATGTCCCGCTCAAACCTGGCGTAATAGAGATGAATACAAAACGCACCGGTTTAATTCGAAACTACCAAGCCAATGTATTATTAGCCGAAGATAATGAAGTTAATGCGAAAATTGCCAGTAAAATATTAAGCAAGCTGGGAATAGAAACCACCACCGTTCATAATGGTGAACTCGCCCTGCATGAGATAATGGATAGCACATTCGATCTCGTGCTGATGGACATCAATATGCCCGTCATGGATGGCATCACGGCAACCGAAAAAATTCGCGAACTTAGCTTTCCAAAAAACCAAGTGCCTATTTTAGCCTTAACCGCCAATGCAATGATGGAAGACAAAGAGCGCTGCATGAAAGCAGGTATGAATGGGTTTATCAGTAAACCCATCAAGCTCGAGCGCTTAATCCAAGAGCTGGATACAATTCTAACCAGCTCCGATTAACTCAATAAGCAGAGTAAAGAGAACCTAATTACTCCGCCCTGTTTGCCAAATAATCCCGAGCCAAGTACAAGCCTGCGATAGCGCGACCCTCCGTCATATCTTCACGCATCACTAGTTCATGCAAATTTGCCAACGGCCACTTAACCAACTCGAGTGGCTCAGGCTCGTCCCCTTCTAGCACAGAGGGGTATAAGTCTTCGGCGAGAAATATATCAATACCACTTTTCATATAGCTGGGAGATAAACTCATATGCTTCAGAAAGGTAATTTTTCTTGCCGCAAAACCAATTTCTTCCTGCAATTCACGGTTAGCCGCATCTTCTAGGGTTTCGCCCAAGTCGACAGCACCTTTAGGTAGCGTAAGAGTATATTCTTCTATGCCACCACCAAACTCTCGAATCAGTGCCACATGTTCATCATCCAACATGGCCACCATCATTACAGCACCAGAACCACCAGGCAATAAACGCTCATAAGTTCGTTCAACGCCATTACTAAACTTAAAATCTACCGACTCTACGGTAAATAAACGACTTTTAGATACAATTGACCGGTGTAAGATTTTTGGTTTTTCAGACATAATATGCAGACTCTTTTTTTATAAATACTCACCCTAATTCACGCAGTATACCTGACTACACTATGACAGACAGCCACCTACACAATACAGCAGAACAGTCTAATAATAATCAGGCGTATACGGCCGAGCAATGGTCTAAAATAGAAACCGTCTTACTCGATATGGATGGCACCTTACTCGACCTACACTTTGATAATTACTTTTGGCTGCAATTTATGCCAGAAAAATATGCTGAGCTTTTTGGTATCGCAAGAGAAGAAGCCAATCGCGTCTTAAAACAGGCATCTGATGAAACATCCGGCACGCTAAATTGGTATTGCCTAGATTATTGGAGCGAGCGCCTAAACATGCCCGTTGCAGAATTAAAGCACGACATCGTTGAAAAAATCCAATACCGCCCACATGTTAAAGACTTCCTTGAAATGCTAAAGCAACAAGGAAAAAGAACTGTCATCGTTACCAATGCTCATCGCGATAGCGTGAATCTGAAAATGTCTAAGACAGGACTCGATCAACTGGTTGATCGCATCATCAGCTCACATGACTATCAAGAGCCAAAAGAAAGCCAAGCATTTTGGCAACACCTACAACAAGATGAGCCGTTTAACCTTGAATCAACATTGCTCATCGATGATAGCCAAGCAGTATTAAACTCGGCTAAAAAATGGGGATTCCAACACCTTTTGACCATCTTTCACCCAGATAGCCAAAAGGCGCCCAATACAGACAGTGAGCACATGGGCATTCACCATTTTGATGAACTTTTTTATAAAGACGACAGATAATAATGAGCAAGCAGCAAACCAGTGATAACAAGAAAATGCGCCTTGATAAATGGCTCTGGGCTGCGCGCTTTTATAAAACTCGTGCCATCGCCAAAGCCGCTGTCGAAGGGGGAAAGGTGCATTACGATGGGCAGCGCTGCAAAGTCAGCAAAACCGTTGATATCAATGCCAAGCTAACCATTCGCCAAGGATTTGATGAGAAAATAATCGTCATTAAAGAACTCTCTGAACAGCGTCGTGGTGCACCAGAAGCCCAAGCGCTTTATGAAGAAACCGCCGACAGCATAAAAGCACGAATGGACGCATCCGAACTTCGCCGAGTCATGAAAGACGCAACGGCAGCCCCTGACCACCGCCCGAACAAAAAAGAGCGTCGTCAGATCCACCAATTTAAGCACCAAAGTGAAATATGAGTAACCTATGAGCAACCTTGATAGCATGCAACGCTTTACCTTTGACCAAACCGACGTCCGAGGAGAACTTGTTGGCCTACAGAAATGCCTTAACGCCGTGCTATCAAAGCATGATTACCCGCAGGCGCTGAAAGTAGAGTTAGGAAAATTAATGGCCGCCAGTGCGTTAATGAGCGCGACGTTAAAATACGAAGGCCGTTTATGCTTGCAAGCTCGCCTACCTGGTGACGTAACACTTATTCAAGCTGAAACTACCGATACCGGCGAAATGCGCGCCATCGCTCGTTATGACGAAAGCAAAGATATTGAACACGTAGAACTCGCTGGTGGCCAACTGGTGATCACACTTGAGCCTGCGGTTGGCAAGCCTTATCAGGGAGTTGTACCACTAGAAGGCAACAAATTAAACGAAGCCTTAGAGTACTATTTCAAACAGTCTGAACAACTAGGCTCACGCTTCTGGTTAGAGTGTGATGGCACCATCGCAAGCGGCTTTATGTTGCAGCAACTGCCTGCCAGTGAACAAGAAGACCCTGATGCCTGGGATCGTCTAAGCCACCTAGCAAGCACGTTAAAAGAAGAAGAATTACTCAACCTTGATAACCAGTCGTTGCTATATCGCCTGTATCACGAAGAGCAAGTACGCCTCTACGACGAAACCGCTTTACGCTTTGCCTGCACCTGTTCAAAAGAGCGTACAGGGAATGCCATTTCACAAATTGGTTATGACGAACTAATGGATGTTATCGCCGAACAGGGGAAGGTCTCTATCGATTGCCAGTTTTGCCTACAGCATTACTCGTTCAATAAAGAACAAATTGCTAATTTATTTCCTGAAAAAAAACTA
>JBNMQC010000260.1:0-3347 GCA_051277445.1 Bermanella sp.
GGTCACAATCAGCGCGAGCCGATTATCTCCATGCCGGGTATTGAACGCTTATCCATCGATCTAGCCGTTGAAGAGTGCAAATTGCTCTGCTCTCTAGGCATACCAGCCGTGGCGTTATTCCCGGTGACGCCTAGCGAGCACAAAAGTGAATTTGCCGAAGAAGCCTATAACCCAGACGGCATCGCACAACGTGCGGTCAAAGCCATTAAGGATGCTTGCCCTGAAATGGGGGTCATTACCGACGTGGCCTTAGACCCTTTTACCACCCATGGCCAAGACGGCATCATCGACGAAAGCGGCTATGTATTAAACGACCGCACCGTTGAAACCTTAGTGATGCAAGCCGTCAGCCACGCCGATGCCGGCGCAGACATTGTAGCCCCCAGTGACATGATGGATGGCCGCATAGGCATGATTCGCGCCGCACTTGAAGAAACCCAACATGTGAATACTCGCATCCTTGCCTACAGCGCAAAATACGCCTCCGCTTACTATGGACCATTCCGCGATGCAGTGGGCAGCGCCGGTAACCTAGGCAAGGGCAATAAATTTAACTATCAAATGGACCCGGCCAATTCCAATGAAGCCTTACACGAAGTGAGCATGGATTTATCCGAAGGGGCCGACATGATCATGATCAAACCGGGCATGCCTTATTTGGATATCGTGCGTCGCGTCAAAGACGAATTCCAAGCGCCTACGTTTGTATACCAAGTGAGTGGTGAATACGCCATGCACATGGCAGCCGTGCAAAATGGCTGGTTAGACGAAAAAGCCGTCATGATGGAAAGCCTCATGTGCATCAAACGCGCAGGGGCCGATGGTATCTTGACCTACTTTGCCAAGGCCGCCGCATTAGAGATGAACAAGTAATCTGCCGCATCATGAATCATTCATAAAAGGCATATAGCATTAGCGAATTTTAATAATAAGGATAAACATGAGCACCACGGATACCGATAACAGCATCGACTTAAGTTCACCGGAATTTTATTTTAACCGTGAGCTTAGCCACATGCAGTTTAATATTCGAGTGCTCGAGCAAGCCTTAGATGACTCCCATCCATTATTAAATCGCTTAATGTTCTTGTGTATCTTCTCTAGCAATCTTGATGAGTTCTTTGAAGTCCGCGTGGCGGAGCTTAAAAAGCAGCTAGCGTTCAGCCGTGAAATTCCAGGCCCGGATGGCTCACCGCCGGCAGAGGTGCTTGAGCAGATTTATCACTTGGTCAGCCATACCGTTGAACGTCAATACGTCATCTTAAACGAGAAATTATTCCCTCAACTTGAAGAAGACAACATTCGGTTTATTCGTCGTGCCGATTGGACCACCAAACAAAAAAATTGGGTAAAAAAATACTTCAACGAAGAAATTCAACCTGTGATCAGCCCCATCGGCTTGGACCCAGCGCACCCGTTTCCGCGCTTGGTGAATAAGTCCCTCAACTTCATTGTTGAATTAGATGGCAAAGATGCATTTGGCCGTAATACCGGTTTAGCCTTGATTCCTGCACCACGCTCGTTACCGCGTATTTCTCGCTTGCCCGATGAAATCTGTGACGGTGGCGATAACTACGTCTTTTTATCCAGTATGATCCACGAATTTGCCGATGAGCTGTTCCCAGGCATGAAGGTAAAAGGGTGTTATCAATTTCGTTTGACCCGTAACGCCGATCTAACCTTTGACAAAGAAGACGTGGCCGACCTAGCCAGCGCCCTTGAGGGTGAGCTTCACGAACGGGATTTTGGTGACGCCGTACGTTTAGAAGTAGCCGATAACTGCCCACCTGCTTTATGGCAATTCTTATTGGATAAATTTAATTTAACCGAGCAAGATTTGTATCGTGTGAATGGTTTGGTCAACGTACACCGCCTAATGGCCGTGGCCGCCGGTGCCGACCGCCCCGAACTGCGTTACCCCCAATTTACACCCGGTATACCGAAAGGCTTACAAGGAAAAAAAGATTTCTTCGAAGCCATCAAAAAAAGCGACCAGCTGATTTTGCACCCATTCCAAAGCTTCACTCCTGTGGTGGACTTGGTGCGCACCGCAGCAAAAGACCCGGATGTATTAGCCATTAAGCAAACCCTATATCGCACCGGCGCCACCAGCGAAATTGTGGACGCATTAGTGGATGCGGCACGTAAGGGCAAAGAAGTGACTGTGGTCATTGAGCTTCGGGCGCGCTTTGATGAAGAAGAAAACCTGCATCTAGCCAACCGCTTACAAGCCGCTGGCGCTGTGGTGGTGTATGGCGTGGTAGGCTATAAAACCCATGCCAAGATGTTAATGATCGTGCGCCGTGAAAATAAAAAATTGCGCCGCTATGTGCACCTTGGCACCGGCAACTATCACGCAGGCAATGCGCGTCTATATACCGATTACAGTTTAATCACCTGCAATAAGGACATTACCGAGGATATCCACAAGGTGTTCCAGCAGCTCACCGGCATGGGTAAAGCACTGAGTATTAAAAAGATTTATCACGCGCCATTTACGCTGCATAAAAGTTTATTGGCGCTCATCGCAAAAGAAACAGACAACGCCGCCCACGGCAAGCCGGCTCGTATCATTGTTAAAGTGAATTCACTCACTGAGCCAAAAATCATCAAAGCTCTGTATCAAGCCAGTCAGGCGGGGGTTGAGATTGACTGCATTGTGCGTGGTATGTGTCGCTTGGTTCCGGGCATTCCTGAGGTCAGTGAGAACATACGAGTTCGCAGCATCATTGGCCGCTTCTTAGAGCACACTCGTGTGTATTATTTTGAAAATAATGGCGCGCCTAAAATCTTTGGAGCCAGTGCCGACTGGATGGAACGCAACTTATTAAATCGCGTAGAAACCTGCTTTCCCATTGATAATGAAAAATGGGCAAAACGCATGAAAGATGACCTCGACTTATATCTAAAGGACAATTGCCAAAGTTGGATCTTGCAACGCGATGGTAGCTACTTAAAATCAGAACCAAAAGAGGGTGAAGAGAAATTCAGCGCCCAGCAAATCTTGCTGGAAACGTTTGCCATTTAGTAAGCAAACAAAAAAGCCCCCACTGAATGCTCAATGGGGGCTTTTTTTATGCATACCAATTATTGGAACGTAAGATCAAACAAACCTTCTTCTAACAGGGTTTTTTCACGCTCTAAATCCATAAGTGTCATAGGGTTGTTTTCTAAATAGCCTTCTGGGAAGGTCAACTTAATCGAGTACTTAAATGCTTTAATCGTGGGTTCCACAACCTCTTCAACACCGCGACCAAAGTGCAGCAGAACCGCCAAGCGTAACAAGATGCATAAACGCATGTGGGTTTTCGCACCACGTTTGCTCATATTCACCACATCTTGAATGG
>JBNMQC010000261.1:0-3334 GCA_051277445.1 Bermanella sp.
GATAATTATTATAAAAAAGCACACATGTGCCATGAGTAGTTAAACTCATATGAATCAAATTTCTAATATTAGTGTTTCCATAAGTCTTGTTCGTAAAGAGTTAGAGACGACGCTGCAGAAAGCAGAAAATTACTTTTCACAGTTTAGTGAGAGTCTAGACGCCTCTCACTTGAAACTATTTGCTGATGAAATCAATTTAGCACGTGGTACTTTCAAGTTATTGGAAGTGGCTGGTGCTGAAGCGCTTGCCACAGAAATGCTGTCATTGGTTGGCGATGGTGCCGTTAAACAGACGGTCAAGATGGATGTATTGGGCCAGTCTTTAATTGGTTTAACGCAATACATTAATATTTTGATGGAGCAGGAGGTTGATCATCCGATCCTGCTTGTTCCTGCTATCAACCAAGTACGAAAAGTCGGTGGCCATAAGCCGATTACTGAATCCCACTTCTTTAGTGTCAATTTACGCCCTAAATTACCGAGTGTAGAAAAACCCAATTTCAATATTAAGCCTCATTTACCGAGAATTCGCTTAATGTTTCAAGCGGGTCTTTTAAGGGTGTTGAAAGATCAAAACCCTGTTATAGGTTTTAAATTGATCGAGCGATCCTTGGTTCTTTTGGAACGGGGTCTAAGAGGTTCAATGGCATGGCCTTTTTGGTGGTGCTCACTGGCTGCGGTTAAGGCCATGGCCGAAGAGGAATATGAGTTAACGCTAGCCAGACGCATGTTATTTGCTCGTGTTGATATCTTAATGCGTACCATGATTAAAAACGGGGTAAAGGTATTTACCAGCCAGACAGCCAATGAGCTGCATAAAGATCTATTGCATATTGTCAGCTTGTCCTCATCGCAAGGTGATGTGCTACTGCAAGTTAAGCAAGCGTATTCCATTCGCTCTAACGTTACCGAGCAAGAGCTTAAATCAGAGCGTAAATTCTTGGCTGGGCCGGATATTGGGTCATTCGATACATTGGCAAAAGCATTCAAAGAAGAAATACAAAATGTAAAAGAAGCATTGGATGCGGCTGAAAAAGGCACATTGTTGGATGCTGATTTCGAAGAGTTAACGCTTCGACTGCAGCGTATGTCTAATGTCCTTAAGGTGATTCACCAAGATGCGCTCGGTCAGCGTATTGAAGATCAATTGTCCAATGTTGTGGCACTTGCAGACTTGTCAAACGAACAAAGGGTGATTGCTCTTGCGGGTATTGCAGATGCGCTACTCGAGGTTGAGTTAGCCAGTGATAAATTTGGTCGTCAGTCTGCAAGTAGTTCGAAACAAGAAATCATTGGTGCTGGCCATTATTTTGAAGCGCGCATTGTTTTGTTTGATGAAATACATTCAGGCTTGGCGGTTTCTAAGCGAGCCATAGCGGCCTTTGTGGATACCAGTGATAAGTTGCATTTGGCGAATATTGGGCAGGCCCTTGTTGGGGTGAAAGGCGCTCTTATCTTTTTGAACGAAATGCAGTGTGCAGAGATCATTAAGATGTCTATTCGTTATCTTGAAGAGCGGGTGCTTAATAGTGATAACCCAGCTGACGAGGCGCGTCTTGAAGTGCTGGCAGATGTGCTTACCAGTATTGAATATTATATAGAGACTGTTTCTCAGTCAGACGTATCCGCAAAAGATATTCTCTCACTGGCCATAAAAAGCATTGCTCAATTGGGCTATAAGGTTTCGTAATGGGCATTCAAATTCTTGCCGCCATATTAGGTGTAATCGCGCTTATCTTACTTTATGTTTCAGCCAAAACGCTTTTTTCTAAAGATTGGTTCATGAAGTGGTTGCGCGGCAGTTTTGGTTTTTTCGCCATTGCGCTTACTGCGCTGTGTGCCATCGTTGCTTTTAATTTGGTACATTATTCAACCGTTGAGGAAGGGCAGGTGATTGCTACTTTGCGCTTCACACAGGTTGATGAGCAAGAGTTTGATGTTGAGCTTGTGGGCAGGGAAGACAAAAAACAGCTGTTTCGTATTAATGGTGATCAGTGGCAACTTGATGTTCGATTAATTAAAGTCTCAGCCTTCTTTGATGGTGGTTTGCCTGCTTATAAATTAGATCGATTGTCTGGGCGTTTTCTTTCTCTAGAGCAAGAGAATCAAACCCAGCGCACGGCGCATAATTTATTAGGAGAGCAGCTAGTTGATACCTGGCCTTGGTTTGCCAATAAAAAGTGGTTGAGTTTTGTGCAAGCCAAGTATGGCTCTGCGACATATATGCCAATGGCCAATGGCGCAATCTATCAAGTTAGGTTGTTTCATGATGGGCTGGATGCTGCAGCCGTAAATGACCAAGCAAAGCAAGCGTTAGGTGATTGGTAGCTTAAGAGTCACTGAAACGAAAACATACAGGCATAAAAAAAGGGGCGAAAGCCCCTTTTTTATTTACCGATCAAGCTGAATTACTGAGGAAACAGTTCGCCAAGCTTAGTCGCTAGCATCATGTCGCCTTCAGCGCGTAGCTGACCTGCCATGAATGCTTGCATGCCGTCGGTTTCGCCAGTCATGATGCCCACAAGAGTTTCAGTGCTCATGATTAGGGTGACAGATGGATCGTCGTGTGAGCCATTTCCGATTTCGAAGTTGCCGTCATTAACTGCAACGAAAAAATCATCACCATCTTCGATGCTGAATTGGAATACGTTTTCCATGCCAGCAGCAGCATCAGCATTAAATTTTGCTTTCATTTGTTCAATGATGTCAGCAACTGAAGTCATATCGTTATCCTTTGTAAAATGTAATTAAAGTGGCTTGCACTGATTAAACTGGCAAGCTTTGATCTGATTGTTGCACAGATATTGTCAGACTAAGCAAGGCAGTAGGAGGTGTCAACAGTTAATCATACGATTGTTTGAATTTTTCGCCATAAGGTGAAAATGTTTTATAAGGGAAGGCTAGTGCCGGAGATTTAGAGTCGTTACACTTAGCAAAACACTATATTAAAGGATGTACCGTGGAATTTTTGTCAGATTATGGGCTGTTCCTAGCAAAAGCCATTACGTTTGTTGTGGTCGTTGCGATGATTGTGGGTTTAATAGCCAGTGCAGGCCAAAAAGCGAAGCCCGAGAAGCTTTCGGTACGATACCTTAACGATAAGCTTGAGCAGTCTAAGCAGATGCTACAAGAGAAAGTCCTTAGTAAAAAAGAGCTAAAAGCACTAAAAAAAGAGCAGAAGAAGGCTTCTAAAGAGGAATCGTCAGAATCTAGGTCAAAGGTCTACGTGCTTAATTTTAATGGTGATATCAAGGCCAGCCAGAGTGAGCAGCTCAAAGACGAAATAACCGCTCTTTTAAACATGGGTGATCACGTTAATGAAGTGGTTGTGAAG
>JBNMQC010000262.1:0-3315 GCA_051277445.1 Bermanella sp.
AGTAAAATATTGCTCCAAACGGTGCGCAGGGCAATCATCAACCATTAAGCATGATCAGCAGGCTAAAACTTTATGAAACCCCAATACCGAACCCTGCGATTGATTCTGGGTGATCAGCTCAATGCAAAACATTCTTGGTTTCAAACAAAAGAAGATGACACGTTATATGTGTTGGCAGAGCTTCACCAAGAAGCGGAATATGTGCCCCACCATATTCAAAAAGTGTGTGCATTCTTTTGTGCCATGGAGCAGTTTGCCTCAGGACTCAACCAAGCGGGCTATCATGTCTTGCATTTAAACCTCGATGATACCCAAGCGTATAAAACCCTGCCGGATTTAATCACATCGTTACTGAGTCAATATAAGATACAGAAATTTGAATATCAGCTGGCGGATGAATACCGTCTGCGTGAACAAATGGATCAAGCGGTTTCGCAGTTCTCCGTTGAATGCCAAGCGTATGAAACCGAACATTTTTATTTAAACCAAGCGGCATGTGGTAAAGACTTTACCAAGGGCAAGCGACATCGAATGGAAGCGTTTTATCGCAAGATGCGTAAACGCTTTAATATCTTGATGCACGGGGATGACCCAGTGGGTGGTCAATGGAATTACGACAGTGAGAATCGTAATAAATTAAAACCGGCTGATTTTCTACACGTGCCTAAACCCTTGGTGTTTAGTAATGATGTGAGTGCAATACTGGCTCGTATTCGGCGTCACAATATTAAAACCATAGGGGTGCAGACGCCAGATTTACTTTGGCCGGTCAATCGCCAACAGGCGCTTCAATTATTGGATTTCTTTTGTGAGCAGTGCTTGCCGCACTTTGGGCAGTTTCAAGATGCAATGACCGCCCAGTTGGACGCTAGTGAGTCATTAGGCGATAACGGTAAGTTGGTCAATGAACAGGCGAAACGGCAATGGAGCCTATATCACTCTCGGTTATCGTTTGCGTTAAATGCGAAAATGATCAGCCCGATGAAAGTGGTTTCGCAAGCCATTGCGCATTACGAAAAAAATAAACAGCACATCAGCTTGGCCCAAATAGAAGGGTTTGTTCGACAAATACTGGGTTGGCGTGAGTTTGTGCGGGGGATTTATTGGGCCAATATGCCTGACTATGGGCAACTGAATGCGCTTTGTGCGTCGAGAGATTTACCCAGCTGGTTTTGGACCGGTAAAACCCACATGAATTGTCTCAAGCAGGCCATTAATCAGTCCCTAGAATTTGCCTATGCACACCACATTCAGCGCTTAATGATCACGGGCAATTTTAGTTTGCTAGCGGGTATTGACCCTAATCAGGTGGATGAATGGTATCTGGGTATTTATATCGATGCCATTGAATGGGTAGAAATGCCGAATACGCGTGGCATGAGTCAATTTGCCGATGGCGGGATTGTGGGCTCTAAGGCTTATGCGGCCAGTGGTAATTATGTGAAAAAAATGAGCGATTATTGCTCGGATTGTCGCTATAAAGTCACGCAAGTAACAGGTCACTCAGCTTGCCCATTGAATGCCATGTACTGGCACTTTATGCATACACACCATGATGATTTTACCGCCAATCCCAGAAATAAAATGGTGTTCGCAAATTGGCTCAAGAAGTCCCCCGATCAGCGTGAGGCGATTTTGCAGCATGCCAAGGAAAGTCTTAAGAATATCGAGCACTTATAGCCAGTGTGAGTATTCTATATTCGTTTGTTTTGGCGTTTTTCTTCTATTTTTTGTGTTTTTTTAGGGCTTTACTCATTGTTTTACCATGATTTGCAATGGAGATTCATATCTTCACCTATACTCACATCAGTCCCATGGATTAACAGCATATGTTTTGGCTAACTGGGACAGTTTTGATGTGTAATTATCATGACTGGTGCTGTTGACCTATATGATCAAAGGGAATATGAATGAGTTTTATTGATAAGCTGCTTGATGGCAGCTTTATGCCACATGGACACTGTCTACTCTGGCGCTCTGACCTTTTATTGCTGCATGTTGGTGGTGAGATTCTGACGGTGATTGCATACAGCCTGATACCGATGGCGCTGGTTTACCTAGTGCTTAAGCGATCAGACCTGCAATTCAATTGGATCTTTGGCATGTTTGCGGCATTTATCTTTTTGTGTGGTGTGACCCATGCTATTTCGATTATCAATATCTGGCATGGTTATTACTTTATTGAAGGCCTTTCGAAATTGGCCACGGGCTTGGTTTCTGTGATGACCGCAATTATGTGCTGGAAGCTCATGCCAACAGCATTGGCTATTCCCAGTAATACCCAGTTCCGCGAGAAAAATGAAGCCTTACTGCTGGCCCAAGAAGCGCTCATAAAGTCTAACCATCTGCTTGAAGAGCGGGTTTACCAGCGTACAAAAGAACTGGAGCGTATCGCCCAAACAGATACCCTTACTGGGTTATTGAATAGAGGCGGCTTGGTTGACCGCCTAAGTTTAGAGATTGATCGTACCGCGCGTTATAAGCGTGGTTTAAGCCTGTTAATGATAGACCTTGATCACTTTAAACAAGTAAATGATACCCATGGACATCTTGTGGGGGATTGCGTGTTGTCGGAATTGGCTACGGTGTTAAATAAGGTTTGCCGCAGCAGTGATGGCATTGGCCGCTACGGCGGTGAGGAGTTTTTAATTGTTCTGCCTGAAACCGATATAAATAAAGCGCAAGAATTAGCTGAACGCATTCGCATTGCCATTATGGAACACGTGTTTGCCAAATCCATGTCTTTGGCGCTATCCCTGACTTGCAGTATTGGTGTGACTGAATATCAGCAAGATCAAACCTTTTCTGACATTCTTAAAGTGGTTGACGATGTGTTATATCAAGCGAAATCACTGGGCCGCAACCGCGTTGTCACCACCTAATTTAAATCACCCGCAAAGCCAATTCTGGTGCGCCTAATACAAACGTATCCGCTACGTAATACTCTTCACTGCTGGCGCTGTTCCACCAATTCTTCCATGGCTCATCAATGGGCTGACTATTCACCAACGCGTTGTCTTTTAATAACGGCACTATGGCACCCATGGAGACACTTAATGCATTGGGCGTTCGGCGTTTTAGCATATTAGGCGTGAGTGCTTTTGGGTCATCTAAACCCATACTGCCCACCAGTTCATAAAAGTTATGTAGGGTATTACGTTGAAAGTTGGCCACACGCTGGCTTTTCTTTTTCACATCTAAAGCACGACCACGGGCAGGGTCTTGTGTGGCGACCCCGGTGGGGCAGTGATTGGTGTTACAGCTACGTGACTGGATGCAGCCAAGTGCCATCATCATGGTGCGTGCGGCGTTCAC
>JBNMQC010000263.1:0-3312 GCA_051277445.1 Bermanella sp.
ATCTGATTCTCGGTTCTGAAGAACGGTCGCCGCTTCTGAGGCCTCTGCAGCAACCATTTTGATACGTTCGTCGTGTCCTGACCGAGAGGCCTCAAGCGCAGAATATTCCATACGGAGCCGAGAGATAGTTACATCGGCGTCTTGATTTAAATTTTCTTCACGCTTCATGTCTACGGTCAGTTCAGCGATACTTTTATTCAGGTCAAGGATAGCGGCTTCAGCACGGTTCTCTTGGTCACTTAGCGTTTCTTTTTCTACGTTCAGTCGCTGCAAAACAGTATTTGCAATCGCCTCTTCCTCTCTTGCCGGAGGCAATATTTTTTCAGATTCTTCACGGACCCTGAGGGTTTTTTGTACAGTAGTTTCCGCTTGGGCTGCTTTAATTGTGGCAATACGCAGCGCTTCCTCAGCAGATGCCCGAGCTTCATCGGCCTCTTTCCAACGACGGTAAAGTAGCAAACCCTCTGCTAAACGAAGACTTTCACCTAGTTTTTTATAACGAGCCGCTTGCTTGGCCTGGCGAGACAGCTGAGAGAGTTGATTGCTTAATTGCTCTATCAAATCAGCAACTCTTAGTATGTTAGTTTCAGAACCTTTCAGCTTTAACTCCGCCTCATGACGGCGAGCATAGAGCCCTGAAATTCCCGCAGCTTCTTCAAGTATCCGTCGGCGTGCTTTCGGTTTTGCGTTTATAAGTTCACTAATTTGACCTTGTCGCACCAGAGCAGGTGAATGCGCACCAGTACTTGCATCCGCAAAAAGCAACTGAACGTCTCGCGTACGAATATCCTTGCTGTTCGCCTTGTAAGCCGATCCTATTTCACGGGTAATGCGCCGCACCACATCAAGTAGATCACTCTCATTGAAGCCGGCAGGTGCCAGACGCTGTGAATTATCTAACTGTAGGCTGACTTCAGCAAAATTACGTGCAGGGCGCGTTGCGGTGCCCGCAAAAATCACATCCTCCATACCCCCACCACGCATGGCAGTCGGACGGTTTTCGCCCATCACCCAGCGTAGAGCTTCGAGCAGGTTGGATTTGCCACAGCCATTAGGACCAACCACACCAGTCAACCCATCGGCAATAATCAGATCAGTTGGGTCCACAAAGCTCTTGAACCCGTTTAGTCTTAGTTTAGAAAACTGCAATGCCGTAAATCCTCGTGATTCTAGTAAAGTCATTTTGACGATTGGATGCGGATTAAGTCAACGCCATCACCCAAGATAGAGTGATTTCTGAAGACTTATCCACAATATATTGAAGCTTTAGGCACCTCAAAGTACTTTAATTGAGTTTTTGGAAGTTCAAACGTCAATACTTTTAAAAATGACGCTCGTTCCAATTTCAAAGTAACAAATATTAAAATAAAAATTAAGCAAAGAGACCAATTAGCAAATTTAATAATAAATGCCGATAGTCCGCGATTGGATGTCGTAAACGATCTTGACGAAATCGAAGAAGCAATACAAGGATGAGATTGTTAGGTGTTCATTGGATGCAAAGCATTCAGAACTGAAACGGGAATTTGGTGCGGGTGACCCATATTGGGATCCAAAGCCAAAGCCGCCCCCGCGACTGTACGCGGTTTGGGTCTATAATATACCACTGGGAAACCGGGAAGGTTATAGACCATCATGCCGTAAGCCAGGAGACCGGCCTGCAATTTGTGTGAAACCCCCTGTCGGGTGTGACAGGTTTAGGAGATTAAATTATGAGTACCAAAACAAACGTAATTCAAGTTTCAACACCGGCAACCGCCGGTATTGTAGTTACCTTCGTCACAGGACTGGCATTGTTATTTGCATCTGGATATGCGCAGGCGACAGCCTTGCACGACGCAGCCCATGACCAACGCCACGCGATGGCTTTTCCCTGCCACTGAACCATGATTAAAAATCTTTTTGTCAGCGCTATCTGCGCCGGCGTTGTAGCAGGGCTGATAGCCGCTTTGTTGCAATTCATATTCGTAGTACCAACTCTACTAGAAGGAGAACTGTTCGAATCTGGGTCGCATATTCACTTTGGCGCGGATGGGTCACCTCAAAGCGAACGGGCTGTACCGAACCTTGGAACCGACTGGGGCCGCCATACTATGACAGTAGCGTTTAACATTATCACATACGCTGGATACGGCCTACTTCTAGCAGCTATGATCGCCTATGCAGCGCTCAAAGGAATCAAAACGTCAGCCCGACAGGGTGTAGTGTGGGGCTTTTGCGGTTTCGTTGCCGTACAACTTGCACCAGCGATTGGCCTTCCCCCTGAACTCCCAGGTACAATCGGTCCCGAGGTCGGATCACGCCAAATTTGGTGGCTATTTACAATTGTGGCTACATCAATCGGAATTGGGTTGATCGCGTTTGGTCGTGGTTACCTGACGTTAGCCAGCATTCCTATTATTGCGCTACCACAATTAATCGGCGCACCACAATTAGATGTATTTTTTGGCGTAGCACCTCCAGAGCTTGCTGCGGAATTTGTCACGCTTAGCTTAGGCTGTGCTGCTGCCGGATGGGTCATTTTAGGATATACAGTATCGGCGATGTTATTCCGCCTGGAAGAAAGTATCTAGAACTTTGGCACGCGCCCTTGCAAACAAAGACGAAGACGCCCAGCATTTTGGGCGTCCTCAATCCATCCATCTGGAGCTTCAACATAAAGCTTGAGCAAACCAATCATATCTTGAGTATCAACCTGTGGGTCTGCTCCAGAAAAAAGATAAGTTGCCTTTTGATCTCCCTGAAGAGCAAACGACAAAGGAGTATCACACATGTTTAGACAAGCAGTTGTCACAACATCAATATTTAAACTGCCATCCGCCACTGCTTTGGATAATTGTTTGGCCCAAACAACTCCAGAAGTCGCTGTCTCATTTTTCGCACATGTTTCGCATATAATCACTCGGTTTTTCAAAAACTCTCCTGTTGCATAGTCTTTACACGGCCTAGAACACTCGCAGCTTGATCACAAGGAACCCTAACATGGTCACAAAAATTCCTGCTACAATTATTACCGGCTTTCTTGGCGCAGGTAAAACTACATTGATCCGCCACATGTTGCAAAATGCGAAGGGCAAACGAATTGCTCTAATCATCAACGAATTTGGTGATTTGGGCGTTGATGGCGATATTCTTAAAGGCTGTGGTGACGAGACCTGCCGCGAGGAGGATGTGATGGAACTTTCCAATGGCTGCATCTGCTGTACCGTGGCTGATGATTTCATTCCCACCATGGAGAAGCTTCTAGCCCGAGAAGACAAGCCTGAACATATTGTAATAGAAACCAGCGGCTTGGCCCTACCACAACCTTTG
>JBNMQC010000264.1:0-3306 GCA_051277445.1 Bermanella sp.
CCTTTGCAAACACTCACGGCGTATGTTGCAAATGATTAATAAACAACAAGGCTTCACATTATTAGAAGTTTTACTGGCCGTCTCAATCACAGCCATGATCGGGATTGGTGCGAGCCAATTACTGTCGAGCACCGTTAGTACAAAAAATGCAACCGATGTTCGCGCTCAACAACTTCGGAGCATTCAACGCATGGACTTTTGGCTGAAGCGTGATCTTTGGCAAATTGCAGGGCGCAAAACAAAGGATATTTACGGCAATCCAACTGATATTGTCACAACCGCTAATGATTACGACATCGAATTCACCCACTCTGGTTTAGCGGCATTGCCTTTTGGCGAGATCAAGCGCTCTAACTTACAACGAGTCGCCTATGCGGTTCGCAGCCATGAAAGCGACTATTGCAAAGATGCGATTAAACCTCAGGATGAAACCGAACAGGGTCAGTGCTTTGTGAGAATATTTTGGCCGGCTCTCGATTTGGCACCTAACTCTGAACCCATCGTTCAGGTGGTGCTGGACGAGATAGTAGAAGTCCGTTTTTATTTTAGAGGCCAGTTAATTGACCTACAAAATCCTATAAACAGCGTCATCATTCAAGACTGGCAAGAAGAATGGCCAAGTCCGTATTTAACAAGCAATCTGCTTGAAGATCTCGCTCAGATCAAGGTTGAAATTACTACCAAGCAGCTGGGTAAACTAGAGAGATGGTATGAGGTGCCGCGTTATGCGTATACACAGCCATAATAAGCAATCAGGCCTTGCACTGATTACCGTGCTCTTTATTTTTGCGCTGGTTTCCATGTTAGCAATCTCAATGCAGCAACGTCAGTCGATGGATATTGCGCAAGCATCCGTTACGTTCACACAAGCCCAGGCTCAAATGCTGGCACTCAGTGCTGAAGACATAGCCAAGGCGGGCCTTTCATTGGATTTATCACAAGACACAACCAATGGTAGCGAAGTGGACTCTGCATCTGAATTGTGGAACCAAGAATTCATGACCGAATTAGATGGCGCTAAAATATTTGTGAGTATCAGAGACCTACAGGGCTTATTTAATTTAAACTCACTATCGCCGGATGCGCCAAACCCCACTGCAGCACTCAACCGTTTCCAGCGCTTGCTAACCGAAGTAGACCCCGGCATTCCTCAGTCAATAGCCACAAACGTGAAAAATTGGCTAACACCTGGTAACAGCGCTAATTTTGACTACCAAAATCTAACACCGCCTTACCGCGCAGCCGAAATGGAATTCAGCCATCCTTCAGAGCTTAAACTGATCCAGGACGTGGATAATGAGACATACCTTAAAATTGAGCCCTACATTACCGCGTTGCCGTCTAAAACAGCACTAAACATCAATACAACCCTCAAAGAGGTTTTATCTTCTTGGGATGCGACGTTAACCTCAGCAGATAGCGAGACATTGGTACAAAAATCTCACTCAGGAAAATGTGGTGAAGTAGCTTCTTATAAAGACATTGAAGAATTTTGGCAGACGCCTGAGATTACTAAAGTCGCAAATAAAGAAACCAACCCAGCTGGGCAATGGAATCAAGCTGACTTTAGCGTAAAAAGTGAGTATTTTAGTGTCTTAATACGGGTTCAGTTAGACGACAGAGACTTGGTCAGCGAAAGTATTATTCGTCGCAAGCCAGCCTCAAATACAGAAAAAGGCTTCATTGGTGTGATTTACCGCGATCTTTCTAAGAATTATGAAGATATACCCCTTCCAAAAACTGTGAAATGTTAATCATATGACTAATTTACATGTACTCAATACTCAATCACACAGTCTGTGGAAAATAGAGCAGGGTGGGTTAAGTGCTGGCCACTTAAACGAAGGGGAAACCTTAGGTTCCGTTATCCTTAATGGGTCAATCTGCCAAGTTTTATCCACTCAGATGCCCGTTAAACAAACCAGGCAAATTATTAAAGCACTGCCATTTGCACTAGAAGAGCAGTTAGCAAACGAAATAGATCAAAACCATATACATTTCATTGGCCGTGAAGGCACACAAGCACATGCCCTCGTGTGTGACACCCAAGTAATGGACACACTTATATCAAAATACGACCCAGACAAAGTTTTATTTTTACCATTGCTATTGCCTCAAATCGAACAAGGTATTTGTGTGTGCATCATTGAAGGCGTGGCCAGTATTCGTTATTCGAAATTTGGTGTAATTAGTGTAACTGCTGATATCGTTACGCTTATGCTAGATAAACTAAAACACCATGAAAAAACGATTGTTGAGTTTTACGATGTAGATGGCGATAACAACTTACTTCCGCTTGAAATTGAGAATATGGGCTACGAAGTTCAACAGCCAAAGATAGATACACTCATTACATACATTGAGAAATCGGCGATCAGTTATCCGTGGAATTTATTATCAGGCCCTTACACAAAAAAGAAGGCACCTGTCAAAACGAAGCACTCAAAATTAAGAACACCACTGGCGATCGCCGCCTCTCTTATTGTGACGATATTTTTCATCCAACTAATACAAATGAAGCAATATGAACAAATGACGGAGCTGGTAAAAGAGGCCTCTAAGTCATTCTATGTGACATTATTTCCAGGTGAAAATGTTCGTAGCATTCGTCGGCAATTTAAGGACAAATTAGAAGAAGCCGGTGCAGGCCCTATCTCAAGTGCTGGGTTTATTTCAATTTTAGCCGCGGCCACGAAAGACATAAAAAGCACTGCAAATATAGAGTGGGATGCAGTGCGCTTTACACGCCAAAAAAACGAATTAGAGATTAACCTGATCGTTGATAATATCGCACAGCTCGATAGCGTTAAGCAAAAAATGACCGACAGTGGATTACTGGTGGATATTGCCTCTGCAACGAATACAGGTAAGCGCATTAAAGGTGTATTAAAGGTAAGCAAAAATGGCTAACTCTATTGAAAATCTAAAGCTTAACCTTCGCTTGCAGGTTGAAAAAAGCAGCCTTTATAAAGCCGCTAACGATTGGTATTCGCAGCTTGCCGCTAAAGATCAGCTAATAGTTAAAGTATTAGCGGCTTTCGTATTAATAGCCTTGGTTTTTGCATGGGTATGGCAGCCTGTCATGAACGGTACAGCGCAAGCCAAAAGTCGCTACACATCTGAAATGGCATTTCATGCGAAGTTAAAAGAGAATGCCTATCTGTTTTCCAGTGCTGGCGGGCAAATAACCGGGCAAGGCGACTCTATTTTAAGTACCGTAAACAACACAGCAAAAGTGAAAAATATACAGCTCAAGCGTTTTGAGCCTGAAGGAAAAACGGGGCTGCGCATCTGGCTTGACCAAGT
>JBNMQC010000265.1:0-3246 GCA_051277445.1 Bermanella sp.
TCGCTCGCATCAGCCCCAGGTGTGTCGATTAACGTGACGACAGGGGTGACGTGTCTTGCAAATTGGCGTAAGGCCTTAACAGCCTGTTGGTGGTGCTCAGGCAGCCAAGCACCGTTACGCTCAGCGCGGTTTTGCCCGATGAAACCGATGCGTCGGAACTGGTTGTTAAAGTCCAGCTCGACTTCAGCCACATACAAGGGGCCAAATTCTTGTTCGGTAATGAAGTGGGAGGTTAACTTATGTACAAGTTGCTTGGCATTTAAGCGCTGGCTGGATTCGCTTGGTGAAACCACTTCTTTGATGTAGCTGTCGATATCCAGCTGCTTTAGTGCGGCACTCTTTGTTTCAACTTGTTCTTGGCTCAGCAGGCCTTTTACGACGGCTGCAGCATGGCTGTCCTCCTGAGAGGGGAACAGTGAGAAATCTTGACTTAGTTTTTCTGCTATTTGAAATAGCTGATCGGTATCAAACTGCGACATAACTATTGGCACTTTTAATGAGTATTTATTGTGAAGCTGGCTGGTGTTCAAAGCCAATACGCACTGCTTTATAGCAGACATTTTATAAGAATACAGCCATCTTACGGGGATTCTTGAATTGCGTCATATATTCCGTTTTATCTAGCCAAAACCGAGGTTTATCCTGCGTCTTTTCAGGACTATAATGTCCGAAAACAGAGAGGCCTTTATGGACTTAGCCGAAATACGACGTAACAACGCTGCTGCTCTTATGCTTGAGAATGCACTAGACGAATTGTCTTTTGCACTTTGTTTAGGTAAAGATGAAGTGCAGATCGCTGCACTTATGTCACCTAACAGTAAAAAAGTCATACCTGACGCTCTCGCTCGCTTGATGGAGCAAACCTTCAGTAAACCCAAGTTATGGCTGGATCAAATTGAAGACGGCTCCCAGGCCCAGGGCCCAAGTTTTGATTTATTTGGATGATTAAAGCAGCTCGTACCATATATAAAAAAGCCCAGCATCAGCTGGGCTTTTTGTTGCAACAATAAGACTTTGTGTAATGCCTTATTTGATTCGTCTAAGGGTTCTTAGGAAATAACAGGTTAAATATGATTTGAGCGTTGTTACTTTCTACGCTAATTGAATTGTCACCAGAAGAGTAAATGCCGCTTTGAATTTGCCCACCTGGGTTTGGAATAATGAACTGGAAACCTGAATTAGTGATGGTTTGTTGACCTTGCAGAGGGTCGCCAGAGGTTTGTCCTGCAAAGGTGCTCAAGTATTGCCCCATATGTTCTGGTGTGATTTGTGTGCCAGCGGGAAGCCCTAGGCCATCACGTACAAGGTTTTGAGCATAGGCTTGCTGAGCTTGAGCCGCCGCATTGAGTTGGGGGGCAATGAATACCTGGGTGTTATTGGTTTGTTCTAATTGAAGTAGTTGCTGTTCAGCTTGGCGCTGTGTGAGGTTTTGGTCGTACTGAGTTTGCTGTGTGGCTTGCTGATCGAGCTCGCGTACGGTATCTGCTTCAGATACCAGAGGCTCCCCAGGGCTTACTGTGAACCGTGCATTCGGCTGAGGTTTGGGTTGAGCTTGGGTGTTCTTTTGCTTCACCATGATGGAGCCATCAAGGATGTAGGCTTCTGTCATTTCGGTGTTGCTGAGCTCTTCTACCTCAGCGTGTGTCTGGGTGCCGATAAGCACCAGAAAGCTGAGCAGGTATAGGTGCATATGTCTCATTTTAAGCTCCTTCATATCTACCTATACCTTAGCGTATTGAGAACGCTTTACTAGAGTATCTTTGAATACATCGAGAGTGATGTAGGGCCATTTAATCTAAAAAGCGAGATTGTAATCCATTATAAGCATCGATTCTGCGATCTCTGAAATATGGCCAGATGCGTCTAGTTTGTTCTGTTTTTTTCAAATCGATGGTAGCTTCCACCAAGCATGCTTGTTGGTGGTCAGCCAAAGCCAAGAATTCACCCTGTTGACCTGTGATAAAGGAGTGCCCCCAGAAGTCGATACCGCTGCTTTGTCCGCTAGGATCTGCTTCGTGGCCTACTCGATTAACCGCAATCACAGGTAGGTTATTTGCAATGCTGTGGCCACGCTGAACGCCAATCCAAGCATCTTTTTGACGGGTTTGCTCGTCTTGTGTATCGGCTTGGTCCCATCCAATGGCAGTAGGGTAAATGAGTATCTCAGCCCCCTTTAATGCCATGATGCGAGCCCCTTCTGGGTACCATTGGTCCCAGCACACCATAACGCCAAGCTTGCCGATACTGGTTTGAATAGGTTCAAAGCCATCGGTATCGCCCGGAGTGAAATAATATTTTTCGTAAAAACCAGGGTCGTCCGGAATGTGCATTTTACGATAAAACCCGGCTAAGCTGCCGTCACGATCAAATACCAGTGCGGTATTGTGGTAAATACCGGCGGCACGTCGTTCGAATATGGAGCCAACAATAACGGCATTGGCTTGTTTGGCTTGTTCACTTAAAAAAGCTGCTGTTGGGCCGTCGAGGGGTTCAGCTAAGTCAAATTTGTTGGGTTCTTGTGTTTGGCAAAAGTAGTCAGTGGCGTGGAGCTCTTGTAACACGATTAAGTCGGCATTTTTTGCCGCAGCTTGTTCAATGAATCCCTGGGTTGTTTTCAGAGAGTCGGACTTCTCGGGAGAACAGGTTTGTTGAATGCCAATGACGTGAATATTGTGCGACATTAATTTGCTTCCAGTTGTTCTGCGGTGGGTATTTGCATGGTGAGACAGTGCAGGCTGCCATACTGGCGAATAACGGTTTCACAGTTTATAGGGATGACTTTATGGTGAGGCAGGGCATGGGTTAAAACGCTAATAGCCTGCGCATCTTGCTCAACCCCATATACCGGTAGCAGTACCGCGCCGTTTATAAATAGGAAGTTAGCATAGGTAGCTGGTAAGCGCTGGTTGTCAGCTTTTTCGTAAATAGCATCAGGCCAAGGCAGTTCTACTAGGGTAAACGGTTCATCAGCAGTGTTGGTGAGTGTGACCAGCTCTGCTTTCATGGCTTGTAATTCGTCAAAATGTTCGTCTTTTGAATTGCTGCAACCTTGGAAAATAATTTGGTTGTTCGGCGCAAAGCGAGCAAGCGTGTCCACGTGAGCGTCTGTATCATCACCGATGAGGTCACCATGCTTTAGCCATAATATCTTTTCACTGCCTAATGCATCCTTCAAATAAGCCTCAATTTGCGATTGATCAAGCGATGCGTTGCGATTTGTGTTCAACAAACACTGGCGAGTGGTTA
>JBNMQC010000266.1:0-3246 GCA_051277445.1 Bermanella sp.
TTCATGAGCAAAACGCCGTGGCGGGTTTTACTAATAAATTACTTAGCAGATTAGCCTGCAGAACGTTGGAGGCGTTTCCTGGGACGTTTAAAAAGTCACCAAGCGTGTTGTTGACAGGAAATCCTGTGCGCAAGGAAATAGCGTCCATGGGAAGAAGAGACTTCGATTCTTTGATCGAGAAAAAAACATTCAACATTTTAGTGCTCGGTGGAAGCCAGGGGGCACTTGCAATTAACACTGTTGTTCCAGAACTGTTGGCGGATATTGATAATGCTAGTGTTTGTGTGGTGCATCAGGCCGGAAAAGGCAAGGTGGATCAAACAAGGCAAGCTTACGAGTCGGCAGGCTTGAGTTTGGGTGGGCAATACAACGTTCAGGCGTTCGTTTCGGACATGGCTAGTGCATATGACTGGGCAGATTTGGTAATATGTAGGTCGGGCGCTAGCACAGTCTGCGAAATAGCCGCAGCGGGAAAGGCTTCTATCCTTATACCTTATCCCTATCACCGCGATAAGCAGCAAACGCGAAACGCAAATTGGTTAGCCAGTGAAAAGGCTGCAATTATTATTGAACAAGCTGAACTTACCGCCGTTGCTTTGAGTGGTCACGTTAAATATCTATTAGCGAATCGAAATGAACTGGTGCAAATGAGTAAGAGAGCCAGTCGGCTAGCCATTAGAGATGCCGCTGATGTGATAGCGAATGAGTGTTTGAGGTATGCAAATGACTAGCTCCGTTAAATTTCATTCTGTTCCTGAGATGCGCCGAATTCGCACAATTCACTTCGTCGGAGTTGGTGGTGCTGGTATGTGCGGCATTGCTGAGGTGCTATTGAATCAAGGTTATTCGATAACAGGGTCAGACATTAAGGAATCAGCAAACACCAATCGTCTCAAAGGCATGGGCGCAAAAATATTTATTGGGCACAAAGCCAGTAATACTGAGAAAGCTGATGTCGTAGTTTATTCAAGCGCAATTGATCACGGCAATCCGGAAATAAAGGCGGCGATGCTTAAGTCAAAACCCTTAATTCCTCGTGCGCAAATGCTGGGTGAATTGATGCGATACCGTCATTCGATCGCAATTGCTGGAACCCATGGTAAAACGACCACCACCAGTATAGTTGCATCGGTGCTCGCGGCCGGTGGCTTTGACCCTACATTTGTAATTGGGGGCTTGCTTAATAGTGCGGGAACCAATGCGAGGCTGGGAGAAGGTCGATATCTGGTAGCTGAGGCAGATGAGAGTGACGCATCTTTCATGCATTTGCAGCCAATGGTGGCAGTGGTCACTAATATCGAAGCTGATCACATGGAAACGTATGATGGGGACTTTGAAAAACTGAAAAAGTACTTCGTCGATTTTCTGCATAACCTGCCTTTTTACGGATTGGCTGTGCTTTGTATAGATGATCCGGTTGTGCGAGAGATATTGCCGTTGATATCTAGGCCAAAATTGACCTATGGGTTTTCGAAAGACGCAGACTTTAGGATTCAAAACTTATCTCAGAAACAGGGTATTACTGACTTTGAAGTGCTGCGTCCGCTTAAGAAAAATCCTATTAAGCTCAGGCTCAACATGCCGGGTGAACACAATGCTCTAAACGCTACCGCAGCGTTAGTGATTGCGACCGATGAGGGTTTACTAGACAGGGATATAAAGTCAGGGATTAAGAATTTCTCCGGAGTCGGTCGTAGGTTCGATGTTCAGGGTGATTTTCCGGTTGGTAGTGGAACCTCGAGAGGGACTGTTAAGTTAATTGATGATTATGGTCACCATCCAACAGAAGTTGCGGCCACATTAAAGGCGTTAAAAGTTGGTTGGCCTGAAAATCGCCTGGTCATGGTTTTTCAGCCCCATCGATATAGCCGTACTAAAGATTTATATGAAGATTTCGTTGACGTGTTGTCCGAGGCAGACGTGTTGTTGCTGCTGGAGGTCTATCCTGCCGGCGAAAAACGCATTCCTGGTGCTGATTCGAGAGCCTTGTGCCGAAGTATTCGTCTGAGAGGCAAATTGGACCCGGTTTACGTCAAAGATGAAGCCGATGTTCATGCCATATTGATGGGGGTTTTAAAGCCTGGAGATATTGTTTTGACTCAGGGAGCGGGCAGCGTTGGTGGTCTTGCGAAAGACTTGGCTGCCAAGAGCTTTGTGAATTAGTAATTTATTGATTTATATACAAGAATTTGAATTTAGATAGTTAAGAAATATGGAAAAGAAACCGATAAATAGAAAAGAGTTGCTGGCAAGAGTCGGCCATGTCGTTGTCCTTATGGGCGGTCATTCTGTAGAGCGTGAAATATCGCTTCTTAGCGGTCAGGCCGTGTACGACGGGTTGTTGCGTTTGGGGGTCGATTGCGTGGCGATTGATGCAGGTGAAAACATTGTAATACAGCTGCAATTGGCTAAGCCTGATTTGGTTTTCAATATGTTGCACGGGCAATTTGGCGAGGACGGTGTCGCACAAGGCATGCTTGAAGCGATGGGTATTCCCTACACCGGCAGTGGAGTTTTAACTTCGGCTCTGGCAATGGACAAAGTGCGAACTAAATTAATCTGGCAAAGGCTCGGATTGAGTACCGCAGAGTTTGTGATACTGGACGAGAACACCGAATGGGATGCTGTGATTTCAGAGCTTGGTTCGGTTGTGGTTAAGCCCGTGAATGGTGGTTCCAGTCTCGGGATTGCTATAAGCAGTACAGGGCAAGAGCTAAAAGATCAGTACGCTGAGTCAGCGAAGTACGATGCGCAAGTATTTGCAGAAAAGTGCATCTTCGGCAGAGAGTTTTCGGTAGGCGTGCTTGAAGGTGAGCTATTGCCGAGTATCGAGCTGGAAACTGATCGAGAGTTTTTCAATTTTGACGCGAAGTATATCGACGAAAATACTCGAGTTATATGTCCTCCAAACTTAGGGGCTGCAGACCTGAAGAGCCTTGAGGAGCTTGTTCTGAAAGCATACGAGAGTCTGTCTTGCAGAGGCTTGGCTAGAGTGGACGTTATGCAAGATGGTGATGGCCAGTTTTACTTGTTAGAGGTCAACACGGTTCCTGGAATGACATCTCACAGTTTCATCCCTCTGGCGGCAAAGGAGGCAGGTTTAGATTTTGATGAGCTGCTATTGAGAGTGCTGAAATTAGAAGTAAAAGCAAAAGGAGGGCATTGACGGTGACGGTTGCAAAAAACAGACAGTCGGGCATGAGAGCTGAGAAACGCAGTTTCAATAAATCATCTCAGCCGCTTAAA
>JBNMQC010000267.1:0-3187 GCA_051277445.1 Bermanella sp.
AGGAATGGGCCAGCGCTTCTTAGACCGTTTAATTGGTGAACTGCAGTGGGAAGAGCGCCAGAAAGATGAGCAGGTTAAACTCAATAAACTAAAAAATAATCAAAAACTGCCTCATTTGCAAAGCTAACTAGATGCGAGCGGCTTAATTATTCTGATACAATGCCGCTATGACTGACATCGACTTCTATATATTATCCGCTCAAGAACCTCTGCAAAGATTAGACTTTGCCTGCCGCTTGGTTGAAAAAGCTTACCGTAGCCGCTGTAAGGTATACATTCATTTTGATACCGAAGCACAAGCGAAAACCTTCGATGAATTACTCTGGAGCTATCGCGATAACAGCTTTATTCCCCATGGTTTAGTCACCAGCAATGAACTGGAAGATAACTGCCCCGTGCACATTGGCTTTGGCGATCAACAACCCCCACAGTTTGATGTACTGCTTAATTTAGCCAGTAAAATCCCAGCCACCTTTGCCCGTCATAAACGCTTACTCGAAATTGTTATCCAACAAGACGTGGTTTTAACATCTACCCGCCAGCATTATAAATTCTATAAAGAACGTGGTTATCCGATTAATAACATCGATATGCGCATAGCAGACTGATCAAAGACTGCAGCGAGAGGCCTTTATTAATACATGAACCCTGGCTTTTTACTGAAGGGTAAATAGTAAGCTTTGTTAATATTCCAATACCTCAACAACCTGACCAGTTGGACAAATATTAGAAGTCATGACTATAATATGCGCAAGATCTACTAATGCTGCCTATAAGCAATGCTGATCTCTAACCTCATTGAAGTTTATAACGACTATTTTAATAGGAACGATCATGAAATTGACCAAGATTGCTTTAGCCACAGCGATGACAGTCGCGTCTGGCGCTGCCAGTGCAGAAACCTTCTTCTACGATAACAGCGTATCTGTGCTTTACGGTGAAAGCTATGAAATAGGCGATTCCGATAAAACGGTTGTAACCTTCGAGCACTACAGTGCTAATAGCTGGGGTGATATTTTTATTTTCGGCGACCGTTTGATTAACAATGAAACTGAAGAAACTGATCGTACATTTAATAGAGATGGGTCTGAAACTTATATTGAAATAGCACCACGATTCAAAGTTTCAAGCTTTGATGCTGGTATAGTGAAAAATTTATACATAGCCACTACTTGGGAAATGAGTGAAGCAAACGATGACTTTCTTATTGGTTTAGGAACAGATTTCAATATTCCTGGCTTCCAAAACTTGAGCATTAACGCTTATCAGCGTTTGAACGATGATGGTGATAACAACTACCAGACAACGACTGTTTGGGGTATACCTTTTGCAATTGCGGGTCAAAACTTCATGTTTGACGGTTTTTGGGATTGGGCAACCGCAACCGATGATAGAGCAGCGACAAGCAACTTCACTTACCAGTTAAAGTGGGATGCCACACAAACTCTTGGCACTGATAACAAAGTTTACGTCGGTATCGAGCACGCAATTTGGAATAACAAGTTTGCTATCGAAGATGGTGACTTTGGCTTGGATACTAACGAAAACGTCATAAGCGCGTTGGTTAAAGTACACTTCTAATTCTGGCTTTATGCCTCTAGAAGTTCGACTCAGTCTCGCTGAGCCAGCAGCCTAACCTCATTAGGCTGCATTCCTCCCAGTTGAACAGCCTCACTGCTATAGGCTAAACTCTCATTCACGATACACTTTCCTATCTTCAATAGTTAACGTCCAAATCTTCATTACATTTACCGCGAGTAGAATGTACGGCCATAACGGAGCACAAGCAGTGAATAGCGAAAGAATTGAAAGCGACTCTTTTGGCGACTTAAAAGTCCCTATGGATAAATACTATGGTGCACAATCGGCGCGGTCTTTAATCAACTTTCCGATTGGCATTGAAACCATGCCTATACCCTTAATTCGAGCATTTGGCATAATCAAACTATCCGCAGCCAAGGTCAATATGAATTTTGGCGACTTGGAGCGTGTTATTGGCGAAGCCATCGTTGAAGCCGCAACAGAGGTAATGGCAGGCAAGCACAATGACCATTTTCCGCTCTCAGTTTGGCAAACAGGCTCAGGGACCCAGACCAATATGAATGCGAACGAAGTCATTTCTAACCGAGCAATTGAGATTCTAGGGGGCGAAATCGGTAGTAAAAGTCCTGTGCATCCTAACGATCATTGCAATATGAGCCAGTCGTCAAACGACACATTTCCCAGTGCAATGCATATCGCAGCGGTTGAAGAAATCGCGCATAAATTGATACCTGCCCTACATCACCTTAACGCTGCACTGGTAAGCAAAGAACAAGAATTTTCCAAGGTCGTCAAAATTGGCCGCACCCATACTCAGGACGCAACCCCGCTAACACTCGGCCAAGAGTTTTCAGGTTATGCCGCGCAAATACACAATGGCATCCGCCGAGCAGAAGCCGTATTACCCGCGCTTTATTCTTTAGCACAAGGTGGTACTGCGGTTGGCACTGGCCTTAACTCACAAGCAGGCTTTGATCTTAGAATTGCGGAAGAAATAGCACGAGTCACCGACTTACCCTTTGTCACTGCAGAGAATAAGTTTGAAGCATTGGCTGCCCATGACGCAATAGTGGAAGCCAGTGGTGCTCTGAACACCCTTGCCGTCAGCTTAATGAAAGTCGCCAACGACATACGATTTTTAGGCTCTGGGCCACGCTGCGGGATTGGTGAAATAAGCTTGCCAGAGAATGAACCTGGCTCGTCAATTATGCCGGGCAAGGTTAATCCAACACAATGTGAAGCGTTAACCATGGTTGCAGCTCAGGTTATGGGCAATCACGTAACGATCTCGATCGCAGGTTCAAATGGACATTTTGAGCTTAATACTTTTAAGCCGGTTATAATCTACAACCTTCTACAATCTATTCGCCTGCTAACGGACAGCTGCCGATGCTTTACCGACAAATGCGTCATTGGCATCACCGCGAATGAATCACACATTGCTAAACTTCTTAATGAATCGTTAATGCTGATCACCGCGCTCAACCCACATATTGGTTATGACAACGCGACAAAGATTGCTAAGAAAGCGCATAAAGACGGCTCGACACTCTTGCAAGCAGCCCTCGCGCTCGAATTATTAAGCGCAGAAGATTTCAATAAGTGGGTCGTACCCAAAGAGATGCTCGCACCAAAAAACAGACTA
>JBNMQC010000268.1:0-3184 GCA_051277445.1 Bermanella sp.
TAACGGTCTAGCCGCAAGCTTTGGCTCCACCGGCACGTCAGTTGATAAGATGCTTACCGAGCGCTTTTCCCGCATGAGTTCAGACACCGTCAATTACGAGTTCACCATCGACGACCCTTCTACCTTCACCGACAAGATTATAGCGGTTGTGCCAATGACAAAAGTAGCCGGTCAGGTCTATGAGTACGCTTGCCACGAAGGCAACTATGGCATGGTGAATATTTTGCGTGGGGCGCGTTATCAGGAGAGTCTTGATGAATCAAATTAAAGTGACCGTTCTTGATTTGAGTAATTCGTGAGCGATCTCCCTAATTGCCCCACGTGCAGCTCTGAATTTTCCTATCAAGACGGCGCCATGCTGATATGCCCAGAATGTGCTCATGAATGGAATCAAAATGATGAAACGTCAGTTGACGTTGAAGATAAGCTAATTGTTGATGCTAACGGCAAGCCATTAGCGGATGGAGACACCGTTTCGGTTATCAAAGATCTTAAGGTGAAGGGTTCATCGTTGGTGGTTAAAGTCGGTACCAAAGTAAAAAATATTCGGCTTGTGAATAGCGATCATGACATCGACTGCAAGATAGACGGCATAGGGGCAATGAAACTGAAGTCGGAGTTCGTCAAAAAGGTATAAGTCCCCGAAAGATGTGGCTCTTGCATTACTCTCGACAAAATAGGAGTCATGAACTTGTCGAGCTGCGCTTTTTTCTTACCCTTTCTCTTTTTCTCTCGCTTTTTGAAATGGATGTTTGTTTTCTCCCTCTTCAAGAAATGCTAGCTTAAGACTTTATGGTATTGGTCTTAGTTTGATGCGCCGTTTGCGGGCATTAATTACAGCAGGCATCTTTTTATGTTCACCACGTTAAAACAAAAACTCAAAGTATTTGCCTCTAAAGTAACACCGACGCCTTTAGCGTGGCACGGCGCGGCTGACGGAGTCCTCTCGGTTGGCCTTATCGTTGTAGGCCTATCTTTTTACTTATCTAATGTCGTCAATTTTTCTTTTCAAAAGTTACCGGCCTTCATTCTTTGGATTGGTTTTTCGATGATTCTGGGGCTGGCTTTACTATCAGCTGCCTACACTGTGATGAGCCTACCCAAGCGCTATCGTTTGCGTTTAGCACTGGTGGCGCCGCTACTGATGCTTTTTGTGTTTCCAGGCGAAGACAGCACTGGGTATATTGCAGGGGCCGCTGTACTGCTGGCTTTTTCTTTGATCGGTTCAGGGTCAGGGGTCTTAGTTCAGTATGGTTTTAACTATCGCCAACATCCTATAGCCGTGCTGGCTGTTGTCGCTGGCGCATCAGTGCTAATCGTTGGTCTCTACGCAGTATTTAGTGATAAAGAAATGGCAAACCCAAGCCTGCAGGATTATTCATTAGACGATAGGACGCTTAATCTTTCTAACCCTGGTCTTCCGGGAAGTTATCAGGTCGCCCAGATGACTTATGGCAGCGGTACAGATATTCGAAGATCTGAATTTGGCGCCGATGCGGATCTTATTTCAAGGTCTGTCGATGGTTCCAAATTAATCGACAACTGGGAAGGAATGTCGGGATGGCTACGAACCAGTTATTGGGGTTTTGATGTAACCGAGTTACCACTGCAGGCACGCGTTTGGTATCCAGAGGGAGAGGGGCCGTTCCCGTTGGTTTTGGTCGTTCATGGCAACCATGGCATGGAGGACTATTCAGATCCAGGCTATGACTATTTAGGAGAGCTGTTTGCCAGCCGCGGAATTATTCTGGCCTCGGTGGATGAAAATTTTATTAACGGAACGTTCTCTGCGCGGGTTGATTTTTTAGCCAGTCGGCCTGGTCTGAAAGAAGAAAACGATGCACGTGGCTGGCTTTTACTGGAACATTTGTCACAGTTTAGAGATTGGAACTCAACCCCAGGAAATTTCTTCTCTGGGAAAATTGATATGAATAGACTTGCACTAATTGGTCATTCGCGCGGAGGAGAAGCTGTGGGTGTTGCTGCCGCTTTCAATTCTTTGAGTCGTTATCCTGATGATGCCTCTTTGGAATTTGATTTCAACTTTGACCTCAAAGGAGTTATCGCGATTGCTCCGGTATATGGGCAGTACGAGGCCCGGGAGCGGCCAACTCCAGTTACCGATGTGAATTATCTAACGGTACACGGAAACATGGATGGCGACGTACAGTCATTTGAGGGAATAGGTCAATACTCTCGTGTTGGCTTTACCGGTGAGGACTATCGGTTCCGTTCAAGTCTTTATATTGTTGGGGCCAACCATGGCCAATTTAATACCACATGGGAGAACATGGATACACAGCCTTTTAGAGGTTGGTCGCTGGATACTAGCAGGCTGATGCCTAGAGAAGCGCAGCGTGATGTGGCTAGAGTTTACTTCAGCGCATTTTTTGAAATAGTCTTTAATGACAACCTAGAATACTTGCCCCTGTTAAAAGATGCTCGCTATGGAGCGAACTGGCTTCCTAATACTTTCTTCATTAATCAGTTTTCAGATTCTGACGAAAATATTGTCGTGGACTTTGAAAATGATATCGAGTTATCTACCCTGGATAGAAATGGGGGGGAAGTTGAGACCCACAATTTAAGCCGATGGTATGAGGTTGCTAACGAGCTCAAGTTTGACGAGCTGGATACTCATTCTTTAGTTGTGGCATGGGACAACGGTTTTGCTAGGGAGACTGCTCGCGTGAATTTCACATTGGGTGAGCCGGTCAGCGGCCAAGTGTTGGTGGCTTCGCTGTCATCGGCGGGAATCTCTAGCACTCCCCTCGATTGGGAAAGCGAGGCAGAACAAAACCTCGAGGAAACTGATCTGAGTAGTGCCGATGACGACGCTTCAGAACTGTTGGATTGGACGATTGAGCTTGTGGATGGACAAGGCAATCGAGCGAATTCATTGCTAAGCGCAGACTCAAAACTCTATCCTTTGATTAAGGGGATTCCGTACCGAGCCAAGTTTTTGGATTCAACCGAGCCCGAGGAAGTTCTATTCCGCCGATTTGAAATTCTCATTAGTGAATTTCAACCAGTGAGCACTGAGTTCGATTCCAGTACGATCTCACAGATTAACTTTATTTTTGATCAGGTTGCCGAGGGCGCGATTATTATTGATAGCATTTCTATAGATTAAAAAATGTCGAACTAATGAACGTGGTATTGACTGCTTATTTCTTGCGCGGCG
>JBNMQC010000269.1:0-3174 GCA_051277445.1 Bermanella sp.
CACTTATAACAAATTACCCCTGCATATAATGAACTTGATTCAAACCCGGCGTAAACACCAGCGGGGCGAAGCACGCCTTTCTTCCATATTGCTTTTAATGTTTATCCTTGCAGTTACTTGGCTTCTTTGGTCGGGTCTATATAAACCACTGGTCGTAGGTTTAGGTGCTTTTTCATGTTTGCTTAGTGTTTATTTGGCCCACCGAATGGGATTTTTTCGGCATCAGGCTATGATTGGAATGTTTCCTCGTTTGCCTGGTTATTGGCTGTGGTTGCTCCGTGAAATTATTATTTCTAGCTGGGACGTTGCAAAACTGATATTGCATCCTTCCCTACCCATTAGCCCGACAGTAGTTACATTGGAAGCAGAAACTAAAACTGATGTAGGACAAGTTATTTTTGGTAATTCCATCACTCTATCGCCCGGGACCGTCACGCTTGATTTACACGAAGGCAAATTATTGATTCATTGTTTAACTAGTGAAGGTGCAAAGGAGTTACAAAAAGGCGAAGCCAATCGTCGAGCTGCTAATTTGGAGCGCAATTAAAGATGTACATTATTGTCTCTATTGCTATTTTAACGACCATGGTATTGGCCCTTGTTAGGGCACTAATGGGCCCAAGTGCCTATGACCGGGTTTTAGCGGTTAATGTGTTTGGCACCAAGACAGTCTTGTTGCTGTCGGTTATTGCATTTCTGTATGGCAGACCAGACTTTCTTGACCTTGCGTTAGCTTACGCCTTGATTAACATGGTTGGGATTCTTGCAGTACTGGAGTATTTTCAAAATCGAGCACGAAAAAAATCTAGGGCTAAAGATGATTGATGTTGCACTAGATGTACTGAGTTGGATTTTACTGGTTCTAGGCGGTGCCTGTGTGTTAATTGGTGGTATAGGAGGCTTACGTCTGCCTAATTTTTATACCCGTATTCATGCCGCTAGTCTTACCGATACTATGGCTACTATTCTAATTTTTTCTGGCATGATGTTACAAGCTGGCTTATCTCTTGCCACGTTGAAGCTATTTGCCATTATGCTGTTTTTATTGCTGACTGGGCCGACCGCCACTTATGCACTAGCCAACGCTGCGCTATTATCCGGTCTCAAACCAGACGCTGGAACGACAAGCGACAAACCTAAGGAAAGTTCACCAGAATGATATTTATTTTTGGGCTGTTCTTACTGACCCTGCTTGTCATTACCGCAATTGCTATAGTGCGTACCGAAGACTTGTTTGTTGCAGTAATGTTGACTTCTATATTCAGTCTACTCATGGCTGCTAACTTTTTCATTCTAGACGCTGCCGATGTGGCACTCACCGAAGCTGCAGTAGGTGCAGGCGTAACAACAGTTATTTTTCTGTGCGCATTGGCGCTCACTGATGACAAGGAAAAGCCTCGGCAGGGGAGTCGTTGGGTAACGTTTAGCACCGTAGGTGTTTTGGCGTTACTGATCATTTATGCAACCTTTGATAAGCCCCGACTTGGCGACCCAGATGCCCCAGTTCACCAACACATTGCGCCTTGGTATATAGAGAAAACCACTGAATATATTGATATTCCTAATGTTGTTACCGCAATCCTAAGTAGTTTTCGAGGCTATGATACGCTAGGTGAAGTATTTGTTGTTTTTGCGGCTTGTATTGGGGTTTTATTTATCCTTGGTGTGAGCCCTCCGCGGAAAAGCCGACAAGTGACCGAAAAAAATAGTGGTCTGCGCCATCATTTGATACCTCAAGTGGTCGGTCGGTTACTGATCCCGTTTATCGTGTTATTTGGTTTGTATGTGCAATTTCACGGCGAGTACAGCCCAGGTGGTGGATTCCAGGCTGGCGCTATTATTGCCACGGGTGTCATTCTCTACGCGCTACTCGAGGGCGAAGCTGAAGCCCTACGAGCAATTCCTCGTGGAGTGTTACTCGGCATGGTTGTTGGTGGCGCGCTACTGTATGGCGGTGTTGGAGTGGCTTGTATGTTCATGGGTGGAGCTTTTCTAGATTATTCTGTGCTGGCAGCCGATCCTATATTTGGACAGCAGCTGGGTATTTTAATTATTGAGGCCGGAGTTGGGATGGCTGTTTGTGGTGCCCTTTTAACTATTTTTCATGCTTTTGCAGCCCGTGAGATATTGTCATGAACCTCTTAGAATTACTCGGATATTTTAACTATTGGGTGTTCGCTATTATTTTAACGGTGGGTCTTTACGCCGTGATAAATAAAACCAATTTGATCAAAAAATTGATTGGATTGTCTATCTTCCAATCGGCAGTTTTCCTAATGTATATTACTATGGATAAAGTGGAAGGCGGGACCGCCCCCATCATACAGGCCGGTGTAGAAGATCAGGTATTCTCCAATCCCCTGCCACAAGTCTTGATACTAACGGCAATCGTTGTGGGGGTATCTACCCTCTCATTAGGCTTGGCCATGGTGGTGCGTATCAGTGAATGTTACGGCACAATCGAAGAAAATGAAATTTTGGACTCCGACTAATTACTATGGATTTACTAGCACACCTTCCTGCTTTGCAGGTTGTGGTTCCGATGTTATCGGCTCCACTTATCGTTTTACTTCAACCACGTGGACTAGCATGGGCGGGAGCAACTGCCGTTGCAGTGCTTAGCTTTGCTATTGCCGTAACCCTCGCCCTAGCTGTATTAGACGGACAAACCGTTGAGTACGCCATGGGTGGTTGGCCCGCACCATATGGTATTGCATTGTCAGTAGATGCCTTCAGTTCGTTGGTGCTACTGGTAATTACTGGCGCTGCAGCTGCAGCCTTACTGGCTGCTAAACCCAGTATTGATCAACAGATAGAAGCCGAACGCCAACCTCTTTTCTACTCAGCCTGGCTACTTGTTTTATCAGGGCTGGTTGGTATTGTTGTATCAGCAGACGCCTTCAATATCTTTGTGTTTATGGAAATTTCATCTCTTGCCAGCTACATATTGATAGCAGGAGGCCCTGACCGCCGCGCACTTCCTGCGGTTTTTAAATATTTAATGATGGGCACAATCGGCGCAACCTTTTACCTTATTGGTGTCGGCCTTATCTATATGATGACGGGCACACTTAACTTAGCCGATATGGAAGCGAGAATTGGCGATGTTATAGACATTAATCCGATACTCGTCGCGGCAGGTTTTATCACTATTGGTTTAGCCCTCAAAGCCGC
>JBNMQC010000270.1:0-3163 GCA_051277445.1 Bermanella sp.
GGTCATAGAAGTAGCTCTTGGACGGGCTCAAGCCGATACCATAGTCAGCAACGCCACCATTCTTAATGTGTTTACCTCTGAATGGTTGGCAAACCAAGATATTGTAATTACTGGTAAGCGTATCGCTTGGGTTGGCCCTACTGGCCTGTGGCCAGGTAAAGCTAAACTAACAATCGATGCTTCAAATAAGTACCTTGTGCCCGGATTTGGTGAATCTCATAAACATATTGAAAGTTCCTACCTTACTCCAGAGTATGAAGCAGCGCTTGTAATACCTTTTGGTAACACATGGACAGTTGAGGGTAGTCACGAAATGTCGAATGTAGTTGGCAATGATAATGCAGCATTTTGGCTAATGGCTGAGGATGCGGGCAGTCCACTTAAGATATTCCCAGCCATCGGTTCGGCCACTCCCCCCACAGAATACGAAAGTGGTGGCGGGTATTACGGTTACAAAGAAATGATTGATTTTATGGATAGCGATCTTCGCGTTGTGGCTTTAGGTGAGGTTATGGACTGGACAGCCGTCATAACCCCGGGCACCGAAGGTCACAAGCGTATTTGGGAGATGATGGAAGCTACATGGGAAAAACGCGGTGTCATTGAAGGCCATGGTAGTGGTTTAACCGGCCTCAACGAAATCAATGCGTTTGCTGGCGCGGGGTTATCTTCTGATCATGAGGTTAGACAATCCGAAGAAGGATTAGAGAAACTACGAAGAGGTGTTTTTTTGGAAGTGCGGGTCAATACTATTCGCACCTTGTTTCCCTACTTACTCAAGCAAGGTTTGAAAGACTGGTCTAATGTTTCGGTCACCACCGATGACCGTGATGTGCATGCCACTCTGCAATTAGGCTCTATGGATTTTAATATTCGTACCGCTATTGAAGCCGGAGTCAAACCTGCAATCGCATATGCATTAGGCAGTTATAATACCGCCCGCCATTTCAATATTGATCACTTAGTCGGCTCTATTGCCCCCGGTCGTTATGCAGACTTGGTATTTTTATCTGATGTTGAAAAAGTGGTGATTGAGTCAGTAATTGTAAATGGAAAAGTAGCCTCAAAAGGACGAGAATATTTACTCCCTATCCCAAAAATAGACTATCCGGCTTGGGCTAAAGAAACGATGAACGTTGGCCGTAAATTAACTGCTAGCGACTTTACTATTCAGGCACCAGAGAAACGTGCCACAGTGAATGTGGCTTTAATGGAACCTTTCTATTTTGCACCTGACTTTATGACCGCTGAGTTACCTGTCGCGGATGGAGTGGTAATCGCTGATCCAGCTAACGCAATAAGTAAAGTTGCAGTGGTTGATCGTTATCATGGCACCGCGGCTACGTCAAAAATGTTTTGGAAGAATGTTGGCCCCCTCACCCCTAACTCTGCATTGGCAAGCTCTCAAATGCACGATATCCATAATATCTGGGTCGTGGGCAATAACGATGAAGCCATGGCACTGGCCGCTAATACTGTAGCTGAACTGGAAGGTGGATGGGCTTTGGTCAGCGAAGGTAAAGTGGTTGCCACTGTCGAGCTTGAAATTGGCGGTTTGGTCTCGCAACGGCCGGTTAACGAAGTGGCCAAAGAAATGGAATCATTACATGCGGCGGCCGACGAGATGAAGTGGATAAACAAACCGGGACTACCTGATCGCATGCGTTTTGCTTTTTTAACCGCCTCTCCTTGGAAGTGGCAATTAGTCGCGCCTTATAAAGGTAACCCAGGTGGGTTCGTCAACGTTACTACGGGTAAAACGCACCCAGTGATTTGGTAGTAAGCCCCCAGTGAATGGTCTCTCCCGTAGTACATCGCTTGCGTTAGTGCGTGCCACTATTACCATGATAATGGTGTTTGCACCCTTAGCCGTGCAAGCACACCTGTTAAATATGACAGAGGTCGAGCTGCGGGCTGACGATACCCAGCACCTAACGTTACACCTAGCCTTCGACCCCTCGCGTTATTTTGATAATCGACTGGCCTACTACTCCGCAAGTCAAAAAAACGACGCATTAAATAATCCAAAAATCGTAGGTATGGTCCAGCAAGCACTCGGAGCTGTTGCGCTAACAATGCATAACACCGATGCAAGCATCACTAAAGTTGCCCACTCTGCACGATGGCAAGTTCACTCGATACGCTTTAAACAAGGTGGCCGAGCGCAGTATTTAGACCCCCTACAATGGCCACTTATGCGCGTGCACGCTTCATTAAAATTGAACAAACCTGCCCGTATTATTAGCGCAAAATTCACTGCCGATTTTATTTTTGAAGAGCCTATTGCACTGACACTGATGTCTACTGAGCGAGATAAAAGCATGACTCGATGGCTAATCACGCAGCAGTCGAGCCCTAATTTTGCTTTAGATGCCGCAGCAGAAAACCGAATAGAGATACTTGTTAACGACACTACACATGGTCTTTATTTCTACTTTAGCCAAGGTTTTTTACACATTCTGCCATTCGGTTATGACCATTTGCTGTTTGTGCTGGCTCTCTTGGTGACATCTCTCAGTTCTCGCCAATTAATCACCAGTCTCACGGTGTTTACACTTGCCCATTCTATGACGCTTATTATTAGCCTTTTTGGCATAGTGCGACTACCTAGCCACATTGTCGAACCTCTCATTGCACTATCGATCGCTTGGATTGCAATCGAATCTTTCGTATTTAAAGCGAGTGTCAAATGGCGTTATGTTGTGGTGTTTACTTTTGGTTTGTTACATGGGATGGGCTTTGCCAGCGCTATAGGTGCATTAGGGCTGCCAGCCGTTGGAACACTATTGAGTTTATTAGCATTTAACTTGGGCATTGAAGTAGGCCAACTTGTGTTTGTTGCTGCGCTATTGCTTCCAACACACTTACTAATTTGCAGACACACCGGCATCAAATTCAATTGGGATAATCATCAGCGTTGGCGATCAGCTGTCGCAGTATGTTTGGGTATAATAGGCTTATTATGGACAATTATTCGCGTTATCAGCTAATAAAGTAGCGATACAATCACTAGCACAAGGCGGCCCTCGGTTAAAAAATAATGGCAAAATACAACATCTTGTCGCTACCTAGCCTGATTAGTCATCCACATTAATGTGGATCAATATAAATCATTTTTTTCAGCAAACCTGCCATATCATCCATATCAGTAGATGTTAACCAT
>JBNMQC010000271.1:0-3158 GCA_051277445.1 Bermanella sp.
GAGATAGGAAAGAAAATGAGTATCGAAAAAGACAGCGTTGTGTACTTCCATTACACACTATCTGGTGAAGATGGCAAAGCGTTTGAAACCAGCACCAATGGTCACCCAATGACGTTTTTGTTTGGCCACGGTAATATCTTGCCAGCACTAGAAGCAGAATTTGCCGGTAAAAATGAAGGCGATCAATTTCAAGTTACGTTAACGCCAGAACAAGCTTATGGCGAGCGCAATGAAGCTGGTGTTCAACGTATTCCAATTAAACACTTGGCAACAAAAGGCAAGTTACAAAAAGGCCAAGCGGTAAAAGTGAATACCGATAAAGGCATGCGTGATGTGACCATTGTTAAAGTGGGTAAATTCAATGTGGATGTGGATACCAACCACCCGTTAGCCGGTCTAACTATCACCTTTGATGTAAGTGTTGAGCAAGTGCGCCCAGCCGAAGCAGAAGAGCTGGCCCATGGCCATGTACACGGTGTGGGTGGTCATCACCACTAAGTCAGAGTCTAAATATGGCTTTTTGAAATATGGGGTAGCTAGTAATAGCACCCCATTTTTTGTGGGTTAAATATTGTTGGTTATGAAATAGTGCGATGGATTGGATTTGCCATGAATGTTTTGAGTAGTCTCTCAAATGAGCGCGAGAGGTTAAAGAGCAAGGTCGCTGACTTCAGTTGAGCGGGTTCCATTGTGAATGTGAATCTGATTTACTGCTAATTAATACTAAAATCGCCAAAGAATAAAAAACCATGGCATTACAAACTCGACATGATGAACTTAAGCAAATACTTAAACAAAAGCGAGATGGGTTTTCTGATGTCCACGGTACCCGTTTGCACCGAGCGTTAAGCTGGCTCAATTGCGCGGCCAAACAGCAAGAAGATGTTGATTTACAGCTAATTAGTTTATGGATTGCATTCAATGCCTGCTATGCGGTGGATCAAGGTGGCAGTGAGTCCTTAGCTGAGCGCTTTGCCTTTCAGGGGTTTATTGAAAAACTTGTCAGTCATGATCATGATAAACTCATTTACGCCTGTCTTTGGCAAACTTATTCGGGGCCAGTGAAAGCCTTAATTAAAAACCCTTATGTTTATAGCGGCTTTTGGCAAGCCAAACGTGAAGATGTGAATAGCGAGGATTGGCAAGCAGGGTTCAATCAATTAAGTGTGTCGGCACTGAATAATTTAAGTCGTCAGAATGTTCCTCAATTATTAAGTATTGTGCTTGATCGTTTATTTGTTCTACGGAACCAATTAATCCATGGCGGGGCGACGTATGCTAGCCAAGTGAATCGAGAACAAGTAGAGGATGGTGCACAACTGTTAGCCAGCTTGGTACCGATTATGATTGAGATCATGCTCAATGCGCAGCAAGAAGACTGGGGCAATATCTACTATCCAGTCTTGCGCCGTTGACCTGATATTACATTAGATTAATTAGTAAGCAGCAACAAAGCTATGGATTTTAATCCATTGTCTAATCAGTGAAACTAATTTGGTGAAAATCCGCCAACTTATCTGGATCAAAAGAGGTCAATAAAAAACTGGTGTATGCTGGTAGCATTAGCCGGCTTGTTTGATCGGCGCCTAGATTGGACGTTCTGTATGACCCCCAACGAGCAATTAAAACAAGAAAAACAAGCTCTTATTCAACGATTCGCGATTCGCAATAATGCATTTGCCTTGTATCAAGTGCTCTCCACAATCGTGCCGTATTTTGCTTTTTTCTATCTTGCGATTATCACTCAAAGTATGTCTTATGGGTTGTCACTCGTCTGTATCGCCATACTGATTTTATTCATCATGCGTGTTTTTATGATGATGCATGATGCGGGTCATGGATGTTTATTTGTCCGCCCGTGGCAGAATCGCATTGCCGGTTTTATCATGGGGGTATTATGTGGTGTGCCTGAATATGTTTGGTCTAAACACCATGCGTATCATCATGCGACAAATGGTAATTGGAATAAGTATCGAGGCCCGTTGGCGGTTTTATCCACACAAGAGTTTTCGCAATTATCGGAGAAAAAGCGTAAGGCTTATGCAAATAGTCGTAACATTTTATTAGCACCTTTTGCAGGGTTTATGTACTTTATTTTCACGCCTCGCTTTACTTGGATAAAAGGCAGTCTCCAATGTTTACTTTATGCTGTGAACGCTAAGTGGGCAAATTCGTCGCTAAGCATGCTTCAAATTACCCGTGAGTTTAAAACCAAGTATTGGGCTGACTGGAAAGAATATCGCCATATGACAGCCAACAACCTCACCTTAATCGGCTTAATTGTGCTGGGGTGTTTCTACTTCGGTTTTGCTCCTTTTATGTTTGTGTACTTAGTTGCCTTATCTTTAGCAGGTGCTCTTGGGATTATTCTATTTACCGTTCAGCATAATTTTGAAGATGCCTATGCAACCGGGGATGAGGGATGGGATTACAATACGGCGGCCATTGAAGGCACCAGTTATTTTGACTTACCGCGCATGTTACATTGGTTTACCGCGGATATTGGCTATCATCATGTACATCATTTGTCGGCGCGCATTCCAAACTATAAGTTGCGCCAGTGTCATGAAGCTTACCCGCATTTGTTTTGCAAAGTGCCTCGTATACAGTTAAAAGATATTCCGCACTCGTTTAAATATATTTTGTGGGATGAAAGCAGCGCCAGGCTGATGACCATTAAGCAGTTTAATGCATGTTATGGTGAAGCTATTTTAAATTAATAGCATATATGGCAGGTTAACAATAAAAAGGGGAAGCTTAGCTTCCCCTTTTTATTGTCTCAATACTGATTAGCTATTGAGGGGACGATTCGGATTTTCGTTTTCATCGTCGTAATCACGTAATTGATGAAAGGCTTGTAAAATGATTTGAATGGCTTCCATTTTCTTCACAAGACTTGTCAGTAACGTCTCGTAGGCGGCATCTTGAGGCTCAGGTAGGGCTTTAAAATCAGCATCGATTTCTTCCATGTAAGGTAAGAATCGATTTCCAGTGGCCGTAAACAGGCTATCTTCAGGAAAAATAGCTTTAAACTTCGCTTTGTTTTCTTGTGACAAGCTATCTAAGATTTCATCGGCCTGTAATGCAAAAGGCACGATGGCTTTTAGTGCGTCTTCAATACGCTCGTTAATTAAATTTTCACTCATACTGATCTTCTT
>JBNMQC010000272.1:0-3140 GCA_051277445.1 Bermanella sp.
CGGGTACCGGTCGCAGCGGCGCGGTGAAATACACCGACTTTGCCATAGGCGAGTTTTTAGACAACGCCCGGAAACAAGCTTGGTTTGATAACACCATTTTCGTCATCGTGGCAGACCATTGCGCCAGCAGTGCAGGTAAAACCGATCTACCGGTTGAGCGTTATCACATTCCTATGTGGATTTACGCACCGGGCATCGTGCAAACTAAAAGTGTAAACACACTGGCTAGCCAAATTGATATTGCTCCCACATTACTGGGAATGCTGAACATGAGTTACGAGTCATGGTCGTTTGGCAAAGATATTTTAACGATGAAAGCCGACGACGAGCGCATCATGATTGGCACGTATCAGAAATTGGGATATTTAAAACAAGATGAGCTGGTGATTCTCAGCCCAGGGAAAAAAGTCACCAAGCATGAGCTAGGTAATAATGAAAGCATCATAAATGAGCCCATAACTGAAAAAAACCTAGATGCAGCCAGTTTAAAAGCCATCGCATACTACCAAGGAGCCGACTACATTTATAAACACGGCTTAAACAAGTGGCAGCCACATGCAACGCCTTTAAAACTCAGCCAAGCGCAATAACAAAGGTTCACCCATAAAAAAGGGCTACCTTTTAGGCAGCCCTTTTTTATACAAACGAATGCAAGCTCGCTTTATTTTTTACTTTGTTTCTTCATATACACAGCATGACTGCCCGCCAGCACCATGCGCAATTCAATGTTTAATTTACGTACCAGATTTTTGCGCTCTTCATCGCTCATATCCAATGACATCACGCCCTGACTGAATACCAGCATCACCATCATCTCGGCTACTTCTGGAATGTTGGCCAAGGGCTGACGATCCATTTGATTAGGGGAGCTTAAATCATCGGTCAACTCTTCAGCAAAGCGACGGGTCTCACGGGCAATGGATTCACGAAACTTTTTAGGGCCAGAGACCATGTCGGAGTTTAATAGCCGAATTAAATTTGGATAGTTCTCAACAAACTCCATAAAGGTTTCAACCGAGGTGCTCACCACTGAGCCTTTGACTTTCACACGATGACGCGCTTGGCGCATGATTTGACGCAGAATCAAACTCACTTGGTCCACCAAGGCTAAGCCTAGATCTTCCATGTCCACAAAATGACGATAAAACGTGGCCGGCGCAATGCCAGCACAACGGGTCACTTCGCGTAAGCTCAACGCAGGAAAACCCTTGTCTTTACTTAATTCTAATGCGGCATCAATGATGGATTGGCGGGTTCTCAGTTTTTGTTCAGCACGGGTGCTCATGGGCTTAACCTTCTAGTAATGCGCTATTGTAACCAGATCGCAATAAAGCGCAAAAGCTTGTTGATGCGAGCCTTTCCCACCGGTGTGGGTGCCTCGCCATTCCGAGTACTGAGGCCAGTGCTTTGAAAAATCCATCTATAGAGCCCAAAACCCGCCTATGGTAAGATGCGGCCCTTTATTTAGCGGCTAATTTCCATGTCCAACCCCCTGTCTAATATTCGCATCGTTATGGTGAACACCTTTCACCCAGGGAACATCGGTGCCGCCGCGCGCGCCATCAAAACCATGGGGTTAAGCGACCTTGTACTGGTTTCGCCGTTGGATTTCCCTTCGGACCAAGCCACCTCCATGGCAGCCGGTGCCACAGACGTCCTAGACAACGCCACCGTGGTGGAAACCCTAGAGCAAGCCATTGATGATTGTCAGTTGGTCATCGCCACCAGCGCCCGCTCTCGCAGCCACCCTTGGCCCATCAAAGAAGCTCGCGAAATGGCACCACAAATCTTAGATGAAGCCAGCAAGGGCAAGGTCGCGATACTATTTGGACCGGAGCGCATGGGGCTGCATAATGAGCACTTACGCCAAGCACACTTTCATATGGATATACCCGGCAACCCAGAGTATCCGGTGCTCAACGTCGCATCTGCCGTACAGCTAGTATGCTACGAGTGCTTCATGGGCAGTCGTCAAACATTTACCAAGCAAGACAAAGAATACCCACAAGTAAACGAGTTAACGGGTTTTTACGAGCACCTAGAAACCACACTGGATCACGCAGGCTTTTTAAACCAAGCCCACAAGGGCCAAGCCATGTTGCGACTTAAGCGCTTATTTAACCGCGCCCGCCCAGAGAAAATCGAACTGAACATGTTGCGCGGCATACTGGCCAGCGTAGACAAACTCATTCACAAATCAGATTCAAAATAAGAGACCTAGCATGAGCGATACGCGCACACTGGCCCTAAGCAAAGCCCTAATCGAACAGCCATCGGTCACCCCTGAAGACGCCGAATGCCAACAAATGATGGAAGACATTCTGGCCCCTTTAGGCTTTAACTGCGAAACCATGCAGTTTGCCGAAGTGAAAAACCTATGGGCCCGTAAAGGCACCGAAAAGCCACTTGTGTGTTTTGCCGGTCACACTGATGTGGTGCCAACTGGCCCTCACGCAGGCTGGACCTATCCACCATTTGAAGCCACCATCGTCGACGGCATGTTGTACGGCCGTGGTGCTGCCGACATGAAAGGCTCCATCGCTGCGTTTTTAGCCGCCACCGAAAGCTTTGTTAAAAAGCACCCAGACCACAAAGGCTCCATCGCGTATTTGATTACTGCCGATGAAGAAGGCCCTGCGGACAATGGCACAGTTAAAGTCATTGAAGCGCTAGAAGCCCGTAACGAAAAAATCGACATGTGCATTGTGGGCGAGCCATCCAGTACCAAAGAATGTGGCGATGTGATCAAAAACGGACGTCGCGGCTCTCTTGGCGCATGGATGACGGTCAAAGGTGTGCAAGGTCACGTGGCGTATCCACATCTTGCCAAAAACCCTATCCACTTAGTCGCCCCTGCCCTTGCTGAAATGGCCGCTGAAAAATGGGATGAGGGCAACGAGTTTTTCCCAGCCACCAGTTTTCAAATCAGTAACATGAACAGCGGCACCGGTGCCACCAACGTGATTCCGGGCACCGTTGAATTAATTTTCAACTTCCGTTTTTCTACCGAACTGACACAAGAAGATTTAAAACGTCGCACCCATGAGATCATGGACAAATACGGCTTTGATTACGAGATTGAATGGAAACTCAGTGGCCATCCATTCTTGACGGATCGCGGCTCATTAGTTGACGCCGCG
>JBNMQC010000273.1:0-3130 GCA_051277445.1 Bermanella sp.
TGAAGATCAATACATTGGCGTGGTAGTGGCATCCTTCAAAGTAGAACTGGACAATAAACGCTTAAAATTCATTCTATTAAGCCGTATCCCCACTGCCCTTGTGGCATTACTGAGCATATTCATTGTGGTGTTCTTGGTATTCAGGCGCTGGGTAGTGGCTCCCATAGAAGCCATTATGACCAGCATAGAAGCCTCTGGTTTAGACGGAAAGCACCACCCAGTTAACTGGAAAAGTAAAGATGAAATTGGCACCCTGGTTGAGACCTTCAATGAAGCCCAATTAAAACAAGTCCAGCATGATCAAATGGTCACATCAGAGAGAGACAAAGCAAAACAGGCCCTTGCGGATTTAAAGCATGCTCAATCACAATTGGTTGAAAGCGAAAAAATGGCCTCACTGGGCTCACTCGTTGCCGGCATAAGCCATGAAATCAATACGCCTCTGGGGGTTGCACGAACCAGTGCAAGCTATGTCGAAGACAGCGTCAAACAAATGGAAACCGCGTTTAAAGAAGGCACGCTTACTAAAAATGAAATGAAAGACTTTATTGATACGTTTAATGACGGCATCAAACTCATGAATGCCAACTTAATCCGAGCCAGTGAACTCATGACCAGCTTCAAACAAGTCAGTGCGGATCAAAGCTATGACGAAAGCCGTGACTTTAATTTGTATGATTACTTACAAGAAACACTCTACACATTAAAGCCAAACTTAAAACGCTATCAAGTCTCTATCTTATTAGACTGTGATGAAAGCATCATGATTCATAGCTTGCCTGGTGCGCTTTCTCAGGTGATTACCAACCTTATTATGAACAGCCTCATTCACGCCTACGAGCCTTCAGACAACGGTAGCATTCGGCTCAAAGTAAGAGAAATCGATGATCATATAGAAATGGTTTACAGTGATGACGGCGCTGGCATGAGTGAAGATGTCACCAAAAAGATATTTGACCCGTTCTTTACAACCAAGCGCGGTAGTGGCGGCACAGGCCTAGGTATGCACATTATTTACAACATCATCACCCATAAATTACAAGGCACGATCGATGTGCACTCTGAACTTGGTAAAGGCAGTCAATTTATAATAAATATCCCTCAGAGTATCTTGCCTGACGACTCGATTTAACTACAGCGACCAAACCGCCCATTCATTACCGCATGGGTCTTGAAAATGAAAACGTCGCCCACCTGGAAATGTAAAAATAGGCTTAATCACCTTTCCACCTTGCTGCTCTACTTTATCTAACGTGTGCTGAATATTCTCACTAAACAAAACAACCAAAGCACCTCCGTTTTTTGTCGATGACGATAATGGAGCTTTATAAAAGCCGCCGTCAATGCCTGAATAAGTAAATGCGGTATAGTCGGAACCATAATCCGTAAACTTCCAAGCAAAAGTCTGACTAAAGAACGTTTTAACTTTCTCAAGATCGCTAGCTGGAAGCTCTACATATGTAATTTTTTCATGAACAGACATAAACACCTCACCTAGATAAAAGCAAACTGCAATAAAAAAGGCCGCATTGCGACCTTTTCTAATTTAACATTAATTAAAACATGTGCGCTATGAGTTTGCTTTGATCTTATAAAACAAACTATACAAAACAGGCACTGCAATCATAGTTAAGATGGTCGCAAACGCCAAGCCGCCCATGATCGTAACCGCCATGTCTGCGAAAAACGCATCAGTCAGCAAAGGTGCCATACCCAAAATCGTGGTAATGGCCGCCAACGATACAGGACGCAAACGACTTAAACTGGCTTCAACAATTGCTTCAAACTTATCCATACCCGTTTCTATTTGGATGTCGATTTCTTCAATCAAAACAATTGCATTTTTAATCAACATACCAAATAAGCTTAAAAAGCCTAACAAGGACATAAACCCAAACGGCAAGTCTGCAATTAATAAACCTGCAACCACGCCACAAACCGCCATCGGCACAATAAGCCAAATGATCAAGGGTTCTCGCACAGTACCAAACAAGAAAATCGTAATTAATATCATCACCAAAAAGCCTAATGGTAAACCGCCACCGAGCGCCTTTTGTGCTTTACCGGCACTCTCGTATTCACCACCCCATTCGATGCTATAACCATCTGGCAGTTTTAGCGCTTCAATTTTAGGGCGAATACGACTCAAGGCAGATGCGGCTGTGTCATTCACCCCAGGTTCTGCGTACACACTCACCGTACGAATACGATCTCGGCGATAAATCAGCACACCCTCTGACTCCACTTGCATTTTAGGGCTAATTTGACGCACCGGCACATAGCTACGCTGGTACTGACTCCAAACCAACGCATCTTGCAGCTGCTGTAATTGATCCGTTTCTTCTGACGTTTCATGAGGGGTTTTAGCTTTGGCAATAATGTCATAGCTGTAATCACCATCACGTAATTTACCAAGCTTCAATCCGTTACTCGAAAACTGTACCGCATCAGAGAAATCCGCACGGGTGACACCGGCTACCCCTGCCGCATACTCATCGTATTGAGGCACTAGAATTAGCTCTTTTTGACGCCAGTTTTGACGAATATCCAGTAACTCACCGTCTTCTTTAAAGATCGTTTCTGCCTCATGGGCTAGCTGACGCAGTACCGTTTGGTCTGGCCCCATGAAGCGCGCTTCTAACTTCGCACCCACACCTGGGCCAAAAATAACACGAGTATTGTAGATACGAGCATCAGGATCATTTTCTTGTAATTGAACCGTTAATTTCTCAATAAGCGCAGGAATCTGATCTCGTTCTTGTGTACGAATAATCATGACACCATAACTTTCATTGGCCTGCTGAGGGGCGTAGGTCAGTGTATAACGGGTCGCGCCTTTACCGACAAATGATGTCACCGCTTGCACTTCGTCGTAACCCAGAGCAAATGCTTCGGCCTGCTCCAAATAGGCTGCCGTCTCTCGAATATCACGAGACTGAGGCCCCCAATAATGCACATAATAAATCGGCGTATTCGAAGCTGGGAAGAAACCTTGCTTCACTAGACCGAAACTCATGTAGCTGATTAAGGTTACGCCGATCAACATCCAAACCGTTTTCCCTCGGTTATTCAAAGCCATTAAGAGATAGCGTTTATAGGTCTTATGCAAAGAGCTAGTAAAGCTTTCATC
>JBNMQC010000274.1:0-3107 GCA_051277445.1 Bermanella sp.
TCACCTCCTATTGGGTTCAAATGAAAGTATAGACAGGTTTTCACCTGCTATGCTTACTTTTAGATATTGGCAGTAAGCGGTCGCCATGAATAAGCGTATTCTGTTCGCAACAGATTTAGGGTTGTATAGCCCATATTTAATGAAGCAGCTCTCTAAGGTTGCTATTAGTATGCAGGCAACGGTTGATATCATTCATGTGATAGAGCCTATGGGTGTGTTTGCCGAATCTATTATTAATACCTATGTACCAAATAAAGACAGGCGTTATCTGCGTGAGCATGGCTTAGAAGAGGTCTTGAGCAATATTAAAGAGCAGGTGATACAAACGCTTAATAACGATTACACCGACATCTTGAAAGAAGTGGAACTAGGGGAGGTGATTGTCGAGCTTGGGCATCCTGCACAAATGATAATTAACCAAGCTCTTAAACAGCAAAGTCATATACTGGTGTTGGGCAGTCATGGACAGTCTGCCTTTCAAGGTGGACCGATGGGCACGGTGGTGAATAAGGTTATGCAGCTATCGCCAATACCCGTCATGATGGTCCCCATGATCAATTTAGGGGACCTTGACCGCAACAATAGTTAGAAGATCATATACTTGATGCCCAGAATCAGCAGCAAGCCGGCTAAAATATTTCTTAACAGGCTTTCAGGCAGGTGTGTGCCAATCTTGGTGCCAAAGTGAATAGCTGGAATGGAGCCAAGTAATAAAGCACCAAGCAAGGCGTAATCCACATTGCCCAGTGAAAGGTGAACCAGACCGCCAATTAATGTGAGTGGTACGGCATGAGCAAGGTCTGTCCCAACTATTTGTACAGATCGTAAATATGGATAAAGTATCAAAAGAACAACAGTGCCGATGGCTCCCGCGCCAACTGAGGTTAAGGTGACAAACACGCCCAGAACAACCCCCATTATGACAGTAAGAGCCGCGCGATTTCTCTGAAGCCAGCTTGAGCCACTTAAATTGGCTTGGCGTTCTGCAAAAACTTGCAGGCGCTTTCGAAATAAAAGCAGGGTGGCCGTAATCACAAGCATTAAACCAAGACATGCCGTGATGATGCCGGTGTAATGTTGATAATCATCAAAAAAGGCACTTAAAATTATGCCAGTCAATATGGCGCTCGGGATACTTCCGGCTACCATTAACAAGGTAATCGTCCAATTGATTGTTTTTTGTCTGTGATGCGCCACCACACCACTTGCTTTGGTGATTGCGGCATATAAAAGGTCGGTACCAACCGCAATGTGCGGGGGAATACCAAACAGTAGGAGAAGAGGGGTCATTAATGAGCCCCCGCCAATGCCAGTAATACCTACAACTAGCCCAACAAGGGCACCTGACATTGCATATAACAGAAAATCCATAAATATAGTCTATGCTTATAACATACAGTTTAAGAAGTTAGCTGGTAAATCTATAGAATTCGATCTATTCTGGAAAAGAATATTTACTTATATTTTTATAACCAATTAACGGGTAGTAGGGTCGTGTTAGCCTGGAGGGCTTATGAAGCTACAACAATTGCGCTACATCTGGGAAGTGGCGCACCATGATCTCAATGTTTCTGCGACAGCTCAGGTGCTGTACACATCTCAGCCAGGGATTAGTAAGCAGATTCGTCTTTTAGAAGATGAGTTGGGAGTTGAGATCTTTGCTCGCAGCGGCAAACATCTGACGCGAGTGACGCCGGCAGGTGAGGCGATTCTTAAGGTTTCAGGTGAAATACTTAGAAAAGTCGAAAGCATCAAGCAAGTTGCTCAAGAATTCAGTAATGAAAACAAGGGCAGTCTTTCAATTGCGACCACTCATACCCAGGCTCGATATGCACTGCCTGGCATCATTCAAGATTTTATAGCCCAGTTTCCCGATGTCTCATTGCATATGCACCAAGGCACGCCCACTCAAATTGCTGAAATGGCCGCCAATGGCACGGTTGACTTCGCTATTGCCACAGAAGCCATGGATCACTTTAATGACCTAATTATGATGCCGTGCTATCGGTGGAATCGCAGCATACTGGTACCCAAGACCCATCCCTTAGCTCAACGGGCCAAGCCGACACTTGAAGAAGTGGCAACCTTTCCATTGGTTACTTATGTATTTGGCTTCACTGGGCGCTCTCGTCTCGATGAGGCGTTTAAGGATAAAGGCCTCACACCTAAGGTGGTTTTCACTGCCGCCGATGCCGATGTCATAAAGACTTATGTTCGTCTTGGCTTAGGGGTAGGGATTGTTGCCAGCATGGCTATTGACCCTGATAAAGACAGCGATCTTGTGGCAATAGATGCAAGTCATCTATTCAATGATAGCGTTACAAGAATTGGATTTAGGAAAGGTACATTCTTACGCGGGTTTATGTGTGACTTTGTTGCTCGATTTGCGCCACACTTGGACAAAGCAACTATAGAGAAAGCCACCCAGTGCCATAGCAAGGCTGAGCTAGAGGAAATGTTTTCTGGTATTGAACTTCCCAGTCGCTAGACTGGAAAGTTCGTCTTGTTTTAACTTTTTGAAATGATATTGGTAGCGTGTAGGCCACACTCTTTTCCGCCTTCGTTTTCCCACCACCAGCGACCTTCTCGCTCATGCTGATTTGGCAAAACTGGGCGTGTACAAGGCTGACAGCCAATGCTTATATGCCCTTGATTGTGAAGCGGGTTATAAGGCACATCGAACATTTTGATATAATTCCAAACGTCTTCAGAGCTCCAGTTTGCAAGTGGATTGAACTTATAAAGTTCACCGTTTTGACCTTCAAATGCATCGAGCTGAAAGGTTGGAATTGTATTGCGCGTGCCAGGGCTTTGGTCTTTTCTTTGACCGGTAATCCAAGCGTCTAGGGTTTTGACTTTGCGCTTCAATGGGTTGATTTTACGTACTGCACAGCATTCATTGTGCCCATCTTCATAAAAGCTAAAGAGCCCTTTTTCTTTGACGAAAGGTTCCAGCTCACTATGAACAGGGCTGATAAGCTCAATCTCAATGCCGTAATGCTTTCTAACCTGATCAATAAAAGCGTATGTCTCTGGGTGAAGTCGGCCGGTATCGAGGCTAAAAACACGGATGTCTTTTTTGGCTTTTAAAGCTAAATCGATCAGTA
>JBNMQC010000275.1:0-3097 GCA_051277445.1 Bermanella sp.
ACCCCAATGTATTGGTGAACAAACCAACGGCAAGGGTTTCTCGCTCTTGATCCAACAAACAACCGGCTAAGCGCTGCTTTGAACGTGACGGAGATTTCATAGGAATCACAATGCATAGCTTATTCATTATGCGGCCCTCAATTTTTGACACGACAACGCATAATCAATGGTTTGCTCAAGCAGCGATTGTTTATCCTTGTTTGATTGCATTAATGTTTGGGTCACCAGCACATCTAGGCCAGAATTTTTTAGTGGTAGTGCATCCGCTTCATCAGATGAATCAATCACCATTGCATCCAGAAAATCTGCATAGCAGCGGTAAACGCCCATCGAATCCACACTAAAGCCGGCACTTTTCAGTAATTTATCCGCAGGGCCTTTGATGGCTCTGCCATTAATCAAAGGTGAAATAGCAATCACATAGGCTTGGCTGTGTTCAATGGCTTGCTGAATGCCAGGGATACTTAAGATCGCACCGATACTTACAATTGGATTACTCGGTGCAATCACCACCACATCACTTTGCAAAATTTGCTGGATAGCCTCTGGGCAAGCTTGTGCATTCTTAGCGCCTTTAAACTGAATATCGAAAACATCAGGATGACACTGCTCGCGAACAAAAAATTCTTGAAACGATAACCAGCCCATATTGGTTTTTACATGTGTTTGAACCACATCATCGGTCGGCAATAGAATGGGAGTCGAGACACAATGGCGCTGTGCAATACGCTGTGTAATCAGACTTGGGCGTACGCCTTCATAACGCAGCTTGGTTCGCAGAATATGCGTGGCCAAATCTAGATCACCCAGTGCCATCCAAGTGTCTTCACCCAGTGCCTTTAACTCGTTAAGCACTTGATGACTTTCATTGACACGGCCCCAACCCTGCTTGCGATCAATCTGATTCCCCAAGGAATAAATTAAGGTATCAATATCTGGTGATACCCATAGACCATGAAACTCCTCATCGTCTGCAATGTTGCCAATAATGGCCGTGGAATCGGCATAGCGGCTCGCGGCTAAACCTTCTGCTGCTTTCGCTCCGCCTACGCCGCCGGCTAATAACGTAATGGAAGGTTTTGACATTACGCCACCTCCATCGTAGGAATGCGTTTTAATGTCACTGGTGATAGGAAAGATTCAACTTCGCCATAAGCGGTATTACGTTGAACCGCCTTAAGTCCAGCCGCTTGAATGTTGGCAATCATATCGCTTGGCGTTACTTCTTGGCCGTGGGTGGCACCGGCGGCACGGGAGATACTTTCATTCATTAAAGTGCCGCCTAAATCATTGGCACCGGATCGCAGCATTTTAGCCGCCACATCAGGGCCCATTTTCACCCACGATGCTTGAATATTATCGATGTAACCTTGCAGCATTAAGCGTGCAATGGCGTGCATCTTAAAATGCTCATCTTGAGTGGGCCCCGGCCTTACTGTTTCTGGGTTGTCGTTATATAAAGGGGTTTCATAATGGATAAAACCAAGCGGGACAAACTCAGTAAAGCCACCGGTTTCTTTTTGAATATCTCTTAATAATTTAAGATGGTTGGCCCAATGAATGGGCTGGTCAACATGGCCATACATGATAGTCGATGTGGTTTTCACACCCACGCTATGAGCCGCTTTAACTATTCTCACCCACTCATTGGTGGTTAATTTATTTTTAGTCAGCTGCTTACGAATGTCGGTATCGAGAATCTCCGCGGCCGTACCCGGCATGGAACCCAAGCCCAATTCTTTTAATTGCGCTAAAAACACTTCAGGTTCTAATCGGGCTTTTTTGCAGCCGTACCAAATTTCAAACGGGGAAAAAGCATGAATATGAATATTCGGTACACGAGCTTTCACAGCTTTGATGAGATCACGATAATAATCGGCATCAATATCAGGGTGTAACCCCCCTTGAATACACACCTCTGTGGCACCACGCTGCCAAGCTTCTTCTGCGCGATCAGCCACTTGCTCAACGGTTAAAAATTCCGCCTCTTTGTCGCCCTTTTCTTTTGCAAAATTACAAAACCTGCAGCCCATGTAACAGACATTGGTAAAATTGATATTGCGGGTCACTACAAAAGTGCCCACATCACCCGTGCGTTTTTGACGCACTTTATCCGCCACTTGTAACACGGCTTTACCATCATCGCCTGTGGTTGTAAATAAAGTGCAGGCGTCCTCTACGCTTAATTCTTCACCCAATAGTGATCGCTCTAATATTGCTTGTATGTTTGGCGATGCAGGAGTTTCAAATACCGGACGTTGTGAGTAACTGGCTGAGTATCGTTGTGGTTGATTCATGCGAAAACCTCGACTGAAAAGGCATCACGCATAGTCGTACTAGACGCAACCAGTGATGCCACTTTTTGATTCAAATTGGGTGTTAGAAAGTCACGCTTTTTGTCTTGAAATGGCGGGTAAATCGTTAAGCGTTCACTAAAGGTATAACCTAATCCCGCACAGGCCTTTTCCACGCTATTAATTTGCGGCCACGCCCGTTCTGGATTAATAAAGTCTTTGGTTAAGGGTGATATACCACCCCAGTCATTAATACCTGCACCGATATAACTGCCGTATTCCGCTTCTAAATTAGGCGGTGCTTGAATGCTAATATCGGTTGGTAAAATTAAGCGAGCAATCGCAATGGTACGTTTCATGTCATCCAAATCCGGCTCGTTATAATTGGCCATGGCGGTACCGGGTTTGGCTCGAAAGTTTTGAATGATGACCTCTTGAATGTGACCATGTGCCAAGTGGCGTTCACGAATCGCCATTAAGCTATCGACACGGTCCGACCAGGACTCACCAATGCCAATGAGAATGCCCGTGGTAAATGCAATATTAAGACGACCTGCTTGCTCAATCGTATCTAAGCGGCGTTTAGGGGTTTTATCTGGGCAACCAAAATGGGCTTCGCCTTTTTTAAGCAGTGAGTTAGAAACATTTTCGAGCATCATCCCCATACTCGCGGCAACCGGCTTGAGCTGCTTTAATTCGTCATAGGATAATGCGCCGGCGTTGATATGCGGCAATAAACTTGTATTAATCAATACGTTTTCACACTGATTATGTAAATACCCTAGTGTGGTGTTAAAACCTAA
>JBNMQC010000276.1:0-3074 GCA_051277445.1 Bermanella sp.
CCGTGGCCAACTGAGACGCAGAGCATGCAGAATCCACCACCAAACTTGGGTTAGCGCCCATAGGCGCATTCATGGACAAACCTAAGCGGCCATTATCTGCAAACTGCTGTAAACCCGTGGTAGTAGTTGCCAATACCGAGTTAGGCGCACGACGGGCGTACTCTTCTAACAAACCCACTTGTTGTGCGCCCATGCCATCGCCGATCATTAAAATGACATTTTTCACCTTGCCATCATCAATGGTTTTGGAAACCGGTGTATCATTTTTATCACTGCTCGAACCGCATGCGGTTAAAAAAGAACACGTAACCAGCATGGCCAGCATATTTTTTGTTGTTGTCAATTTCATTGCACCTTCCTTTATCTAATTATCATTATTTAACGTCTTGTTCGTTGATGGTGCGCAGTATGAGTTTTAATTATGACAGTTTTTTTAAAGTTAAACGGGCGTTCAATAAAAAGATTGATTCCAATATTAATCATTTTTTGCAATCACTATTTAAGCCAAGTTAACCATCTAATTAAGCCTTCAACTTATTCCTTTAACCAAAATGAAACATTTTTGTCATATATTGGCGAAAATTTTTTAAAGGACAGTCAAATGCCAAAAGTCGGCATGGAACAAATTCGTCGGGCACAATTAATAGAAGCCACATTAGAAGCCATTGAAAAACATGGCTTTCACGGCACGACAGTTTCGGTCATTAGTAAAAAAGCCAATGTGAGCACAGGTATCATCAGTCATTACTTTGGTGGTAAGGCCGGGCTCATAGATGCCACGATGCGTTACTTACTTGAAGAATTAAAACAAGAACTGCTCAATCATTTACCCCATACAAAAAATCATCATGGGCGTCTGCATGCCATTATTGATGCTAACTTTGCCAGTGTTCAGCGTTCGAAAAAAGCCGCCGTGACCTGGCTAGTCTTTTGGACGCAATCGATGCATTCAGCGGATCTTGCCCGCTTACAAAACGTTAACTCAAAACGCTTAATTTCAAATTTAAAATATTCACTGCGACATTTAATCGAGACCGAAAAAGTAGAATGGAGCGCCCAGCTGATCGCTGCACAAATTGATGGGTTTTGGTTACGCAATGCCTTGACTCATACACAAGACAATAGCCATAACCAAGCTGTTGAAACCTGTAAAACCTTAATCGATAAAGTGATTCGTGATTATGGGCTGTCGACTAAATAGAGGTAAGTCAAAGAAATGGTTAAAACGTAAGCGACTAGCGCTTACGTTTCCATCATAAGGTGGGTTTTCTAGGATTACTGCTGAATCATACTATCAAGAATGTCCTGCCAAGCTACATACTTAAAGTTCTGCAAATCACTTGGCAAATAATTACGTCCGTCCTGTACCACCAACATGCCAGCCTCAAAACCTTCACCTAAGTTAGCCGAGGTCACCGCTAAACCATCGGTTTCTGAGGCACCATCAATACCAGCCGATAAATTTAAACCAATTTTAAAACGATGGATAAACCCGTGCGGCGCTTTTGTATCAAGCAATACATAAGAGTCATTACCTTGGCTCGATACCACAAGCATACTTTTCTCTTGCGTGTAATAAATATCCAACCCTTCGACATCATCAACTAACCAGTCACCATTAACGCTCACGACTTTTTTAGGTTGCGCATTAGGGTTTTGATAATCTAATGTCCAGATCCCGGCATCTTCTTCACCCATGAAAATAAGGTGTTGCTGGCGATCATAGACACACCCTTCAGGTTGGCTTGGCAATGAAAACTCACGCACCCGTTCACCTTGCCAGCCTTGTGGGCTATCGGTTATGGCATAGACTTCATACCGACCATCCTTTGCATTGATTAACGCCAATGGATTGCCTTCAGGGTCACGCCCCATGCAAAATCCATAAACATCCGTCAGCCCTGTCTGTAATTCATTTTGCACCGTCACCAAGCCCGTTTGTGCATCCATTGAAAATAATACAATACTACTGTGGTCACGATGACTGGCCGCCGCTATATCCATTACCTGACCATAAAGTGTAAACCCTTGAATCAAGTCCACATTATTTAGACGACCATTTTCAATTACCTGCACTTCGCTGCCCGCTAAATCATAAACATGCAGGCCTGCTTTTTTATTGGTTCCCAATACCAAGCTTTTTTGACCATCTTGTGGGTGAACCCAAATAGCGGGATCGTCTGCCACATCCCCTTGCAATGGCACAGGCTGGGTTTCGACACTGGGCTTCACGCGCGCAATAGATGGCATGCCTTGTTCGTTAAAGTCGGGTTTATCTAAGGTGAATGTGAGCCATCGTTTCTCATGGTCATCGAGTAATAAAAAGATCAGCTCTGCACCTACATTCGACAGTAATAACTGATCGGCTTCGTACTCGTCAGCAAATTGGTATCGCTGTTCAAATGTAAACGAATTAAGACCCAGCTTATATTGATTAAGGGCATTGCCGTCCGTGATCCATAAACGATCATGAAGTATCGTCATCGCTGTTGGCGTTTTACTTAATTGCCCTTGTGCTACAGTGTCCACTAAGGTTCGTTGCATTTCTTGCTCAAGATCCAGCGGTATTGCCCACACACCAACGCCGTGTTCGCTGAGTAGTACACGATCAAAGCGGCTATCTATTACGCAGTATTCGCTTAATGGGGGTAGGGAAATGGTTCTAAGCTTGGTGATTTGTAATGGCGAAATTGATTTGTTGGTCTTTTTACTTTGATCAAATCCAAGATGAAATTGAATGCCTTCACCGTTATCCATTAATACAAATAACACGCCATCCTCTTCTTTAAAGTCAGAACACATGCCTTCTATGGGCGCGGGTAACGTTTGCTTGAAGGTATCACCTTGTTGATTCATCACTACCAGCTCGCGGCTCTTTTCAATGGTAAAGTACCAAGCCTCGTCTTGATGATGAATCATATTTAAAACCTCAAAATCACCGTTCACCATGGCGGTCTTTGAACCTGCTAATACCTGTATGCCTTGCTCTGTTATACGGGCGGAGTGATCCCCCCTAGATTGCAACCCTGACACACCCTGTAAAGACGCTTTTAGCTGTGCATCAATTGCAACCG
>JBNMQC010000277.1:0-3032 GCA_051277445.1 Bermanella sp.
CTGCTTGTTTGCTGCTGAATACTTAGCGCGATTAGACTGCTGCACAGGCGGCACCAAATGCTCTGGCCCAACACCGATAAGGTCGCCACGACCCATTTCAGTTAGCGCTTCGCGCAGAATAGGCCAATTCTTTTCATCGTGATAGCGTAAAAACGCTTTTTGTAAGCGACGTTTATCGTGGTCTTTGTTAACACTAACTTTTTCACTCTTATAGCGAACCTTTTGCAAGGGATTACGCTCGGAGTAGTACATTGCAGTCGCTAGCGCCATTGGTGATGGGTAAAAGGTTTGCACTTGGTCCGGTTTAAACTTGCGTTCTTTAAGCCACAAACTCAGATTCAACATATCTTCGTCATCGCTGCCTGGATGGGCGGCAATAAAGTAAGGAATCAGATATTGCTTTTTGCCTGCCTTTTTAGAAAATTTGTCGAACAAAACCTTAAATTCATCGTAGGCAGAAATGCCTGGCTTCATCATTTTGGAAAGCGTTTTGTCTTCGCTATGTTCAGGGGCGATCTTTAAATAGCCACCGACGTGATGGGTTACTAATTCTTCAATGTATTCTGGGTCTTTCAGGGCTAAGTCATAGCGCAGTCCTGACGCAATGGCGATGCGTTTTACCCCAGGGACAGCTCGCGCTTTTCGATACAGCTGAGTCGTCGGGCTGTGATCTGTATTTAAATGCTTACAAATATTGGGGTAGACACAGGACAGTCGTTTACAAGTCTTCTGTATCGCTTTGGACTTACAGTTGAGCTTGTACATATTGGCCGTCGGGCCGCCGAGGTCGGAAATCGTGCCAGTAAAGCCGGGAACTTGATCGCGAATTTTACCAATTTCTCGGAGTATTGAATCTTCTGACCGGCTTTGAATTATGCGCCCTTCATGTTCAGTGATGGAGCAAAAAGTACAACCGCCAAAACAGCCGCGCATAATGTTGACGGATGTTTTAATCATGTCATAGGCAGGAATTCGGTCTGTGCCATAACTCGGATGCGGCCTTCGCTGAAAGGGCAGGTCAAACACAAAGTCCATTTCTTCGGTGGTTAGTGGTATTGGGGGTGGGTTAACCCACACTTCTTTGGTTTCGTGTTTCTGTACTAATGTTTTCGCATTGTAAGGGTTGGCTTCTTGGTGCAAGACACGCGAGGCATGTGCATATAGCACTGGATCGTTTGTTACTTTTTTGAATGATGGTAATCGTATATAGCAGGTGTCAGGATCAATGCCTGCATTTCGATGCAAGGGCATAGGAACAATCCGCATCGGTTGTGGTTCATCTACATCTGGGTTGAACTCTATTGCCTCGCCGTTGGCCTCTCTCTCTTTTTGTTTTTTCTTCTCCTTTTCTGCGCGTTCATGAAATTCATAAGGATTAGGGATTTCATCAATCTTGGCTGGCCAATCAACACGGGTGGAATCTATTTCGGTCCAACCGTTAGGGACTGCGTCTCTTACAACGGCGGTACCGCGAAGATAAGATAGCTCTTCTGTTGTTTTGCCTTCCGCAATTTGATGGGCCACCTCTGCCAGTGCCCGCTCGGCATTGCCAAACAAAAGAATATCCGCGTTGGAATCGATTAAGATCGAACGCCGCACTGCATCGCTCCAATAATCGTACTGTGCAATACGGCGAAGGCTAGCTTCTATGCCGCCAATAACGATAGGGGTATCATAGTAGGCTTCTCTGCAGCGCTGGCTGTAAACGATAACCGAGCGGTCGGGGCGTTTACCTGCTTCCGCGTGCGGGGTGTACGCATCATCATTGCGAATTTTTAAATCGGCTGTATAGCGGTTGATGAGCGAATCCATGTTGCCGCCGGTCACCCCAAAAAATAAATTAGGTTTGCCTAGAATCTTGAAAGGTTCGGCACTATCCCATTCTGGCTGAGCAATAATTCCAACGCGAAAGCCCTGCGATTCAAGTAGTCGGCCTACCACTGCCATACCAAAACTTGGGTGGTCTACATAAGCGTCGGCTGTCACAATAATAATGTCGCAACTATCCCAGCCTAATTCGTCCATTTCTTGTTTCGACATGGGTAAATAAGGCGCAGTGCCAAAACACTCAGCCCAGTACTTAGGGTAAGCGAATAACTCTCTGGGTGTATCGGAGTTGGCTGATTGAGATTTGCTATTATTTTTTTTCATGATTAATACTTGATTCGCTGTAGTAAATAAATTTAGCTAAAATAAGGCTGCGTGTATGACTAGAAAAACTGATCAAGCGGAATGTCTTCGCCGTTGAGCGTAAGTTGACTGTTATTCAATGTTGCTTTGACTAAAACCTTTTCGTTTTCGATAATTATAAAACCTTGTTCTACGTATGCCTTCACCTGCTCAGCCGCGGGGCTTCTCATGATAGAGTCGAAATCAAGAGCAATATCCAGCGACATTTCAAGTGCCGCAATAGCTTCATTCATATTTAGCCTGGCAATGTTGTCCAGCTTTGGCAAACCAACCCAACGCAGTTTCAATTCCGCGCGGTGTGCGCCGTCATAAGCATTCGCAGTAAATAGATTGTTAATAACTAAAGGGTTGTTCATCACCAAAAGTGATAGCTCTTGGCTGATTTGGTTTATTTTGAGTGCGGCAGCTTGGGCATCCGCACCCGACTGTGCTTGAAGTTCGGACAATAAATCATAGTAGTCCGAAACAAGTTGTCGCTGTACTTCGTCTAATTCTAATTGCCAGTCGAACGACTGTAGGGGGCTGTCCCCGACTATGCTCTGCGTGGCTATATGCTGGGTAAGTTGAACCGCGTTGGCATTGCTTGAGGCGCGCAGCTCTGAGCTTGCCAAGATGTTACTAATGGTCAGCGTTGCTGGGGCGGAAATTTTGATGTTGGGTATAGAAAATGTTGCTAAGGTTGGGGCTAAGATGTCGCTTATTCGAGTACTCTTTGAAATTAAATCAATACCGTCTATGGTGAAAGCCAAGTTGTCGAGATTTTCTTTAACAGACAGCTTTCCAATATTCACAAGTAACTCTGCTGACTGATCTGCTCTGGCGAGAAAACTGGCAGAGAGACC
>JBNMQC010000278.1:0-3027 GCA_051277445.1 Bermanella sp.
TTGGCTTTTTGCATGTCGGTTAAGCCGTCAAGATCCGCTTCCGATGGAGCGTTAGCGTTTAACCAGGCGGCAGCTTCTATTCTAAATGTTGCTTCTTCTGCTGAGTCATTAAAATCCATGGTCTACTCCTTAAGCGACGTTCTGTTGTTGGACGGCCGTGATTAATTTATCTTGCCATTGGGACTCACTGCCGATGTTGACCGACAAGAGCTTGGCGCGACGATAATGAAATTGGCAATCAAATTCCCAAGTGAAACCCATTCCGCCATGGGTTTGTATGTTTTCCTTCGAAGCAAAGTAGTAGGCCTGGATGCCTGCAACACGGGTCGTTGCAGCTGCGATAGGAAGTTCATCAGCTGTGGTATCAAGCGCCCATGCGCCGTAATAGCAGTTTGATCTTGCGAGTGTATTTTTAACATACATATTTGCAAGCTTGTGCTTGATTGCCTGATAGCTCGCAATAGAGCGACCGAATGCAAAGCGACCGAGTGCATATTCCTTGGCCATGATGAGTGCAGCATCAGAGCCACCGGTTTGCTCCCAAGCAAATAAAATGGCGGCGCGATTGAAAATATTTTGAGTTGCAGCCCAACCTTGTCCTTCTTCGCCCATGACTTGGGCATCTGCATTATTAAAGGTAATTTTTGCATGGGACCTTGAGGGGTCTAAAGTGCTAATGACTTCTCTAACGACACCTGTCTGATTGAGATCAACAATGCATAAGTTCGCGCCATCGCCCTCATCTGTGCGGGTTACAACCACGGCAAAGTCAGCGATATCGCCATCCGCAACGGGTAGCTTCGTTCCTGAGACGGAACTTCCACCTGTCGTTGTTAGGTTCTTAGGGGTTGTCTGGCCTTGGGTTTCGCCTAAGGCAAAGGTACCAATTGCCTCGCCGCTTGCGAGCTTCGGTAGCCAGGTTTCTTTCTGAGTTTTCGTTCCATAGGCGATGAGCGCTTCAGTTGCGAGATAGACGGAAGAAGAGAAGGGCAGTGGTGCAACAGCTCGACCTAGTTCGTCAGCGATGACTGACAGTTCCAAGTAGCTCAAACCGAGGCCATCGTACTCCTCGGGGATCACGGTTGAGGTCCATCCCATTTCAGCTACCTTTTTCCATAAATCCCTATTAAAGGGTTCGTCGCCTTCAAGAGCGGCCCGAACGACCTTCATCGAGCAATTATCTTGAAGAAAACCTCTCGCCTGCTCACGAAGCAGATTTTGTTCTTCGGAAAATTCAAAATTCATGTGTCACATCCCTCTATCTAAAGTTGAAATTTTAAAAAAATATCCGTGGTAGCGGTATTCTGTGCTCTTCGGTTCCTTTGTAATAGAACTTACCTGACTCTGCAAGAATCGTTGCCATTGTAGCCGGCGCTTGTTCTAGACGGTGCCTCGATGAGCGCATCAGTATTTTTTCAATACCACTAAAGATACGTTTTTAGATACCCATTGAGCAAGTCACTATTTCAATACTGTGATACGCTGACCGCGTCTTTCACTTCATCAACAGATGTCAATGAGCCGCGACCAATTTCTCCATCGGGTGCTTGCCATTGGCTTGGTTTGCAGCTGTTTCATTTTGTATTGGCCGGTAAGAAACCATGGTTTTGTGTGGGATACAGTCCAATTCATGGTTGAGAACCCTTGGCTCAGAGAGCCTTCGAGCGAGGATTGGGTTGCTATGTTTACGCAAGCCCACCGCGCTAATTGGCAACCATTGGTATGGGTTTCTCACGTAATCGATTTTAAACTTTTCCGTGATGATGCTGGTCTGCACCATCTGTCGAATGTGTTTTATCACGCTATTAATACCCTATTGGTGTATTGGTTCATCCAAAAACTGCTGCCTTTGAATGCCAGAAAAAGTATATGGATAGCTTTTTGGTCTGCATTTATTTTCGCTGTTCACCCTCAACACGTGCAGTCGGTGGCTTGGCTGGTAGAGCGAAAAGATACCCTTTCAGTCATGTTTTCTTTGTTGTCCTTAGTCTGTTGGGTGAGTCATTTTCGGCATAACAGAAAGCTAAGTTTGCTGTTTTTTTTATTCGCGCTAATGTCTAAGCCCATGGCGGTGACATTGCCTCTAGTGATGATTTTACTCGATATCTACCCGCTGAAACGCCACGAGAAGCTAAAAGACATTGGGCCGCTCATTGCTGAGAAATGGTATTTTCTGCTGCTGAGTTTGGTGGTTGGCTTGTTGACACTGACGACCCAACAAATAGCCATGTCTTCGGTGCAGGATTTGCCTGTTTCTGTGAGGGTGTTGAACGCCATGCATAACAGCTGGTTTTATGTTGGTAATTACCTTTGGCCTGTGAATTTATCGCCATTTTACCCGTATCCCCAAGATATTGGGTTGATCACAAAACTTAGCTTTTGGTTGCCCGGTTTGTTCTTCCTACTGGCAACCTCGATCGCAACCTGGGTGTTATGGCTGCGAGAAATTAGATGGCCGGCGCTGTGCTTCTTTTTCTATCTTATTACCTTTGCGCCTGTGAGTGGTTTGATTCAAGTCGGTCCCGCCAGAGCGCTGGATTATTATGTCTATTTCGCAACACTTCCACTGGGCACATTGATCGTTCTGGCTAGTTATTTTGTTATCGATAAGGTGCCACCGTTACGCTTACCGACTGCTGCGCTGTCGTTTTTTGTCCTTCTCGTGCTAGTGCTTTTATCCGTACAGAACATTACTTTGTGGCGTAACGAACAAACCCTGTGGACGCGAGCTTTTGATTTATATCCAGAATCGGCATACATCAATCGGAATCTTGCCAGCGTTTACTTTTCGATGGGTGATTTAGATAATGCTTTGGTTCACGCAGAGCTCAGCGAGCGTTATGGATCCCCCGATACTGAATACTTGTCTTCGCTAAAAGAATTTATCCGTCAGAGACTTCACGCTCAACAGAGCAAGCAGTATCAACAACATCAAGCCACCGAGACTCAATTGGAAAGCATTGTGGACTGATTTTATGGCTTGATAATGGTAGTCTCAGAGCAAATATTGATAGAACTGTTTAGTTA
>JBNMQC010000279.1:0-3000 GCA_051277445.1 Bermanella sp.
CGCTGGGAATACGCCAAGGGTGATGGCTTAAGGATGGATGCAGGGATTAAAACGGGTCAAGTTATTACACCTTTTTATGATCCTATGTTAGCCAAGGTGATTGCCTACGGTGATAACCGTGATCAAGCACGCCGTCGTTTAATGGCATCGCTTAAAAAGATTGAATTACTCGGTGTGCGTAGTAATCGAGGGTTTTTATTTAACATCTTACAGCATGAGGTGTTTGCAGCCGGTGGGGCTACTACTGCCTTTATTGAGCAATCGTTTAACGACGATAAATCATTAGCCCCTCATGGTTTAAAATCGAAAGATCAAGCTTTAGCAGCATGGTTGTTTTATCTGAAATCAGCACAACGAAATTCCGATGCTCTTGAACGTGGTTTTTGGCGTAACTCAAACCCAGCGCCGACCTGGTTTGATTTGTTGTGCGTCAGTGATAAATACAAGGTGGCGGTTAATGTTGTTAATAGCCAAGAGAAGATATTCCTGCTCCAAGCGGATGGCGATGAGTTTGAAGTGACGCTAGGTGATTTTACAGAGCAACAAATTCGCTACAGTGAAAATGGCGTGGCAAGAACCTTGAGCTTTGCTTTTTATAAAGAGGGTGTTTATCTCAATACCCATGATAGCTGCGTATTTGTTGAAGATAAAACCCATGCGCCTGCTATCAGTGCAGATTCAGCTGGTAGTGGCTTGATTAAAGCCAGTATGGATGGCGGTATCATCGATGTGCTGGTTGAAGGCGGTCAAATTGTTAAAAAAGGTCAAACCTTAGTCGTACTGGAAGCCATGAAGATGGAGCACAGTATGAAAGCCGACAGTGATGGTGTGATCAAATCTATTTTGGTGAGTAAGGGAGATCAAGTTAAAGGTCGTCAGTTATTAGTTGAAATTGAATCAGAAAATACCGAGACAGAAGCCGAAACGGCTTAATTCAAGAATGATTGTTTACGCCAAGCTTTAGGTCGTTTTTGCCATTGTTTGCATCTGATTCAATGATACTTTGAATAGGTGCAAACACTCTATACAAATAACAATAGGCTGATCACATGTCCAAAGTTTCTGTTACCCCTCCTTATTTTGATGAAACTCACCATGCATTACGCGATAGTATAAAGCGCTTTGTTAATAAGGAAATTTTGCCACATATAAATGATTGGGAAGAGCAAAATACCTTTCCCCGTGAAATTTATAAAATGGCCGGTGATGCTGGTTTTTTAGGTATTGGGTATGAAGAGAAATATGGTGGCACAAAAGCCGATGTATTTCACAAGCTAGTCTTTTCAGAAGAGATGATGCGTTGCACCAGTGCTGGTTTGGTTTCAAGTTTAGGGTCATTAGATATCGGTTTACCACCCATAGCGAAATGGGGTAGTGACATACTTAAGCAAAAAGTGATACCAGCGGTATTGGCTGGTGATAAAATTTGTGCGCTAGCCATTACTGAGCCAAGTGGTGGATCAGATGTGGCCAATATTAAAACCCGTGCTGAAAAAGTCACAACGGATAGCGGTACCTTTTACAAAGTAAATGGCAGTAAAACGTTCATAACATCGGGCGTGCGAGCAGATTATTACACCGTTGCGGTTCGTACGGGGGGGGATGGTTTCGGTGGAATTAGCTTGTTGATGATTGAAAAGGGTACACCAGGGTTCAATGTGGGTAAGAGCCTTAAAAAAATGTGTTGGTGGGCGTCGGATACCGCTGAGTTATTTTTTGAAGATTGCATGGTGCCCGCTGAAAATCTTATAGGTGCAGAAAATACGGGCTTCTTTGCCATTATGACGAACTTTCAAAGCGAGCGTTTAATGTTAACCTCCATGGCGAATATGACCACAGAGCTGGCATTAGATGAATGCTATAAGTACGTAAAAGAGCGGGAAGCCTTTGGTCGCGCTATTGGTAAGTATCAAGTGATTAAACATAAATTAGTTGAAATGGCGACCAAGTTAGAAGTCAGTAAAACCATGATGTATAACGTGGCCGCCAATATGAATGCCGGTATCGATCAAGTAAAACAAGTGAGCATGGCCAAAAACTTTGCAACGGACGTGAGTGATTTTGTCACATATGAAGCGGTGCAGATATTTGGAGGTATGGGGTTGATGCGTGAAAGCGTTGTGGAACGCCTTTATCGTGATAATCGTATTCTTTCGATTGGTGGTGGAACACGAGAAATTATGAACGAAATTATTGCTAAGCAGCTAAAATTGTAAGGATAATTTTTAGCTGCTTTTGATTTTAGCGTATTAAGGTCAAAACTAACCAAGGCACTAAGAAAAACATAAAGTTAAGCAGCTTATACATGCCCATTAACTGGTATTGAACCAATAAGATTTTTTCACTGGAACTGCCAAAAAGACGGGTGTGGAAGTTGATGACTGCCTCACCCCCTAATAAATTAGTCGCAAACCAAAATGCAAGAATGCCAATATTAATTAGGCCGCAATAGCCAAGCATGCTAATGAATTCATCCGTTATCATGGGATACTCCTTATTGGTTTATCTTTAGATTATAGAGGCAGTTCATTCATTAAGCTTGCCCTAGCTCAAGTTAGCAAGGGTTTTACTACAGACCTAGGCCATCTAACTGCTCTTGTTTTTGCTCTTGCTGTTTTTTCTGGATGTCATCCAATTGATTTCTGATCTCTTCAATTTGAGCGGCAGGCTTAGTTTGCTGGGTTTGCTTTGTGTCGTGCAGGTAGTATTTGGCGATGGCCAGTACGACCATGGCGGTCATAAGTAAGCGGATAATCATAATGGCCTCGTGTTGTTATTTATGCTTTAGGTAGGTCAAACTCGACCAAGTCATATTGTTCGTTATCTACTTTTAGATACCAGCCTTTTGTGTACCAGTCCCCTAGAACGATGCGCTCCCGGTTTTGGCCTTCGTGCTGCCAATTATGTACAGCCGGGCGGTGGGTGTGGCCATGAATCATGCGTGTAGATTGGTGCTTGCTGAGTTCGATATCAACGGCTGAAGTTGTCACATCCATAATG